>NZ_JBZXVN010000016.1:0-79049 GCF_058892305.1 Pelagimonas sp. | reverse complement strand
CTGATGATCTCGCCATGGCGATGAAGCCCGAATACGCCGCCGGTCTGCCCGATGGCGCAGCACGGGCCGCCATGCTCTGGCAGGGGGCGGATTGGCAAAGCTTTGGCTTGCAGGCCGCGCTTTTGGCAACGCGTCCGCGCTTTGTCATGTCGGGCCTCTCGGCGATGATGGACCCCGGTCCGGGCTATGGCCCCGGTATTCACCCCTCGGCGGTGATCGACCCGACCGCGCAAATCGGCCAAGACGTGCGCATCGGCGCGATGACGGTTGTCGACGCGGGCGCGCACATCGGCGACGGGTCGGTGATTGGCCCGCACTGTCACATCGGCTGGAAAGCCGCCCTTGGCACCGGTGCCTTGCTGCATTCTGGTGTCAAAATTTGCGCCCGTGTCACCATTGGTGACAACCTTATCGCCCATCCCGGTGTGGTGATTGGCTCTGATGGGTTTTCTTTTGTCACCCCGGAAACCTCTGGCGTCGAAAAGGCCCGCGCCACGCTTGGTGGCGAAGGCAATGACCAAGCGCAATCTTGGGCGCGGATACATTCACTTGGCTCCGTAACCATCGAGAATAACGTCGAAATTGGTGCAAATAGCTGTATTGATCGCGGAACCGTGCGCGACACTGTGCTCCATAGCGGCTGCAAGCTCGATAACCTTGTTCACGTGGGTCACAATGTTGTCGTCGGAGAAGACACACTGCTTTGTGGTCAGGTCGGAATCGCCGGATCTTCGGTTATCGGGTCGAACTGTGTGCTGGGCGGTCAGGTCGGCATTTCCGACAATATCCTTATTGGTGATCGCGCCATTATCGGCGGTGGATCGGGAGTTTTGACCAATGTCCCGGCGGGCCGCGTCATGCTTGGCTACCCGGCGATCAAAATGGAAAACCATGTCGAAAGCTACAAAGGCTTCCGCCGCTTGCCGCGATTGTTCCGTGACGTAGCTGACCTGAAAAAAGCGGTTTCAAAATTGACAGGGAATGACTAAGTCTTGCGCAGAGCGCCAAACCTTCACATAGGCGCAGACACGGGTACAGGACGGGGAAGATGAACGTCAAAGACCAAGTGATCGCAATTGTCGCCGAACAGGCGCTTCTTGACCCGTCCGATGTGACGCTCGAGAGCACGCCAGAGGATTTGGGGATAGACAGTCTCGGACTAGTCGAGGCTATTTTCGCTATCGAAGAAACCTTTGATATTTCGGTGCCTTTTAATGCCAATGATCCAAGCGAAAGCGATTTTGACATCTCGTCGGTCGCCAAGATCATTGCCGGGATCGAAAAACTCATGGCTGAGCAAAAATCGTGAAACGGGTGGTGATCACCGGGGCGGGAACGATCAACGCCTTGGGGTTTGACGTGCCAAGCACGATGCAAGCCATGCGCGAAGGTCACTGCGGCATTGGCCCGCTGGATTTTCAGGATGTTGATCGTTTGGCGATCAAAATCGGCGGTCAGGTGCAAGGCTACGAGCCCGAATCCCATTTCAACCGCCAACAATTGTCGCTTTATGACCGGTTTACCCAGTTCACCTTGTTGGCCGCGCGTCAGGCGATGTCCCAATCGGGCATAGAATTCAGTGGTGAATTGGCGGATCGCTCCGGGGTCATTCTGGGCAATTCCGGCGGTGGTTTGACCACACAGGATGAAAATTTTCGCGCCGTCTATGAGGATGGCAAGAATCGCGTTCATCCCTTTGTTGTTCCCAAGCTGATGAACAACGCCGCCGCCAGCCATGTCAGCATGGAATTTAACCTGCGCGGCCCGACCTTTACGGTCTCAACCGCCTGCGCAAGTTCGAATCATGCCATGGGGCAGGCCTATCAAATGGTGCGCTCCGGCTTGGCCCCGGCAATGATCACTGGCGGCTCCGAAGCCATGTTGTGTTTCGGCGGCGTCAAAGCCTGGGAAGGTTTGCGCGTTATGTCCAAAGACGCCTGTCGCCCGTTTTCCGCCACCCGCAACGGCATGGTGCAGGGTGAAGGCGCCGGTATTTTCGTGTTCGAAGATTACGACCACGCTCATGCGCGCGGTGCTGATATCCTCGCCGAAGTTGTCGGCTTTGCCATGAGCTCGGACGCTGCGGATATCGTCATGCCCTCCAAGGCCGGCGCGGCCCGCGCCATTTCGGGCGCTTTGCGCGATGGTCAGATCGACAAAACCCGCGTTAGCTATGTCAACGCCCATGGCACCGGCACGGCGGCGAATGACAAAACCGAATGCGCGGCCGTGGCCGATGTCTTTGGCGCCCATGCTGACAATCTAATGATGTCCTCTACCAAATCCATGCACGGCCATTTGATCGGCGGCACCGGCGCGGTCGAGCTATTGGCCTGTCTGATGGCGTTGCGCGACGGGGTCATCGCCCCGACAATCGGCTACGAGGAACCCGATCCCGAATGCGCCTTGGACGTTGTGCCCAATGTCGCGCGCGAGGCCAAGGTTGACGTGGTCATGTCCAACGCCTTCGCTTTTGGTGGCCTGAACGCAGTCATGGCTTTGGCGCGCGCCTAAGGGTTCGGCACCTCAATAAAACGGCACCCGTTCCAACGCCCCCAAAGGGGGTGTGGCCCTTCATTTCGTCGGTTCTTAACAGCCCAAGCCAATCTCCCCCAAACTCGGGGTGTTTTGTACAGATTGGTGGAAACACCTCTAAATCCCGGGCGGAACGATCCGAGACCAAACTCCCCCAAATTCACCACGTTTTGTACCGATTGCCTTTGGCAAAGTTGCGCGCTCGTTGCGGTGATACCTTGCTAACCGGGCGGGCGTTGCGTCAAAATCGGTTGTTGAACGGGTTGGGCGGACACGCAAAACGTGTCACGCCTGTCCTCATTTAATACCCGCGCCAGATCCAGCCACCGCCAAAAATCCGCGAACTGTCGGTGTCATAGAACACACAGGCCTGACCGGGGCTGACCCCTTCTTCGGGCGTGATGAGTTCGACTTCCGCTTCGGTTTCCGAAAGCGGGCGAATGATTGCTTCGCGTGGTGGGCGGGTTGATCGCACTTTGACCGCCACATGCCATTCCTTTTGCGAGGTAAAAGGTTCATCTCCTAACCAATTGATTTCCCTCACAGGAATCGTTCGGGTCGACAGCATGTCCTTGGGGCCTACCACCACTTGTTTGGCATCAACATCCAACCGGACCACATATAAGGGCTCGCTCAGACCTCCAATGCCAAGGCCACGGCGCTGGCCAATGGTGTAGTGAATAACGCCCTCATGCGTGCCCAAAACCCGGCCATCCGCATGCACGATCTCACCCGGTTCCGCCGCACCGGGGCGCAGTTTTTCGATGACTCCGGCATAATTGCCATCGGGAACAAAGCAAATGTCCTGACTGTCCGGCTTATCCGCCACGGCCAACCCATATTTCGCCGCCAACTCGCGCGTCGCGTCCTTGGACGGCAAATGCCCGAGGGGAAAACGCAGAAAGTCCAACTGGGCCGGGGTGGTCGAGAACAAAAAGTAACTTTGATCGCGATTCGCATCGGTTGCCGAATGAAGTTCAGCGCCGTTGGTGCCCATTTTGCGCTGAATGTAGTGACCGGTTGCCATGCAATCGGCGTCCAGATCCTTGGCCGTCTCCAAAAGATCCTTAAATTTGACTCTTTCATTGCAGCGAATACAAGGCACCGGCGTGGCCCCGCCAAGGTAGCTATCGGCGAATTCTTCGATCACCGCCTCTTGGAAAATGTTCTCATAATCCAAGACGTAGTGGGGAAAATTCATCTCTTCTGCGACGCGGCGCGCGTCGTGAATATCGATGCCTGCACAACAGGCCCCTTTTTTGGCCAAAGCCGCGCCATGGTCATATAGTTGTAGGGTTACGCCCACCACATCATAGCCCTCATCCTTGAGCATGGCCGCCACAACAGAGCTGTCGACGCCACCGGACATGGCAACAACAACGCGGGTTTCGGACGGTGGCTTGGGCAGGCCCAGCGAATTGAGCGGGCTTGGATCGAGTGGCATTGAGAATCTCCTGAAGACGCACAAGAATATAGGAAAAATCGAACTACTCTCAAGGGGCAGCTTTAGTCCCCGTTAAACTGCGCATGTCTTGATAGCCTCAAATCGAGACGTGGAGTATATAATGTTTCTGAAAAAGATTGAGGGGCCCCGTGCAGTTAAGCTTCCTGATGGCAGCATGATGACCCGTGCGGACCTTCCCCCAGCAGAAACGCGCCGGTGGGTGGCATCGCGCAAATCATCTGTGGTCAAAGCCGTGCAATTTGGCCTTCTGACACCAGACCAGGCCCAAGAGCGCTATAGTCTAAGTGAAGAAGAGCTTTTGGAATGGGTGCGTGCGGCAACAGAACATGGGGAAGAGGCTCTTAAGGTGACCCGAGTTCAGAAATATCGACAACCATAGATGGAATTTTGCAAGTTCTGATCTATGTTAGTGGCGCGTTAACCTTTTTATTTCAGAGTACCGTTAACACGTACTAATTTCTGGAGACAGCACATGCGTATTCTGTTGGTGGAGGACGATCCAACAACCTCCAAGAGCATCGAACTGATGCTGAGCCATGCGAACCTGAACGTTTATTCAACGGATCTGGGCGAGGAGGGGATCGATCTTGCCAAGCTATATGATTACGATCTGATCCTCCTGGACCTGAACTTGCCTGACATCAATGGGCATGAAGTGTTGCGTCAGTTGCGTGTTGCTCGGATCGAAACCCCGATTTTGATCCTTTCCGGGGACGACGATACTCAGAGTAAAATCAAAGGTTTCGGTTTCGGCGCGGATGACTATATGACCAAACCCTTTCACAGGGATGAATTGGTCGCTCGCATCCACGCTATCATCCGACGCTCCAAGGGGCATTCGCAGTCGATCATTCGCACAGGTAAGATTTCCGTCAACTTGGATGCAAAGACCGTCGAGGTTGCTGGCAAGCCAGTTCACTTAACGGGCAAAGAATACCAAATGCTTGAGTTATTGAGCCTGCGTAAGGGGACGACGTTGACCAAAGAGATGTTCCTGAACCATCTCTATGGTGGCATGGATGAGCCTGAACTTAAAATCATTGACGTGTTCATTTGCAAGCTACGCAAAAAACTGTCCGAAGCCACCGGCGACGATAACTATATCGAAACCGTTTGGGGGCGCGGCTATGTGCTTCGTGACCCAGAACCTTCGATGGATGAGACCAAAGCAATAGCTGCGACCGGTTGATTTCTGACGCTGGACCTCTGCTCCTTGCATGCCTATCACGGTATCTGTGAACGCGGGACCAAAAGGGCGGAGTGATGTCAGAAACACCACTTGATAAGCTAAATGAAACCGAAGCGCGCGCCGAACTGGCGCGCCTTTCTGCTATTTTGGCCAAAGCGAATGACGATTATCACGGGGCCGATGCGCCGATTTTGTCGGATGCTGAATATGATCGCCTCAAACGTAGAAACGCCGCGATTGAGGAAAACTTTCCAACCCTAAAACGGGCCGATAGCCCCAGTGATTTGGTTGGGTCGACGCCGTCTGATGGATTTGGAAAAGTTCAACACGCTGTGCGCATGTTGTCGTTGTCGAATGCGTTTGATGAGTCTGATGTCGTTGATTTTGACGACTCCATTCGTCGTTATCTTGGCTTGGATAGAGATGCTGACCTTGCCTATACTGCCGAACCTAAAATTGACGGTTTGTCGCTGTCTTTGCGCTATGAAAATGGTGTTCTGGTCCAAGCAGCGACCCGCGGAGATGGGAGTGTCGGGGAAAATGTTACCGCGAATGCCAAAACAATTGCCGATATACCTCATAGTTTAGCAAACGCGCCGGCTGTCATAGAAATTCGCGGCGAAGTTTATATGAGCCACGCGGATTTTGCAGATTTGAACGCCCGCCAACAAGAACGTGGTGGCAAAACATTTGCCAATCCGCGTAACGCTGCTGCTGGGTCGTTGCGGCAATTGGATTCGGAAATCACACGGAGCAGGCCGCTTCGTTTTTTTGCTTATAGCTGGGGTGAGCTTCAGGCGCCTTTGGGGACAACCCAGCAAGGTGCTATTGACGCAATGAAATCCTTGGGGTTCCAAGTCAATCCGTTGACAAAAACTTGTTCGAATACCTCTCAAATGGTTGAACACTATCGACAAATTGAGTTTCAGCGCGCCAGCTTGGGCTACGATATTGATGGTGTTGTGTACAAAGTTAACGATCTCGCACTACAGGCGCGATTAGGTTTTCGCTCGACAACTCCGCGTTGGGCCATTGCTCATAAATTCCCGGCCGAACTTGCTTGGACGCGTCTGGAAGCGATTGATATCCAAGTTGGGCGCACGGGAGCCTTGTCTCCCGTCGCACGATTGACCCCTGTCACTGTGGGCGGGGTCGTTGTCTCAAATGCGACGCTGCACAATGAAGACTATATTGCCGGACGCGATTCTTTAGGGGAAAAAATCCGGGACGGTAAAGACATTCGTATTGGCGATTGGGTCCAAGTCTATCGGGCTGGGGACGTGATTCCTAAAATTGCAGATGTTGATTTGTCCAAACGCCCGCAAGACACGAAGCCATTTGAGTTTCCAGTTGCCTGTCCTGAATGTGGATCGGATGCCTTGCGAGAAGAGGGTGATGCGGTGCGGCGCTGCTCTGGCGGCATGATTTGTCCGGCTCAGGCTGTGGAGCAGCTCAAGCATTTTGTGTCGCGCGCCGTTTTTGACATTGATGGGTTGGGTGCCAAACAGGTGGAGCAGTTTCACCTAGATGGGTGGGTGCGTGAACCGGCAGATATCTTTACACTAGAAGACCGGTTTAGCTCCGGGATTCAGCAGCTCAAGAACCGCGAAGGTTGGGGCGAGAAATCTGCCCTCAATTTGTTTGATGCTATACGGCAAAGTCGGGCCGTTCCTCTGGGCCGGTTGATTTTTTCGATGGGTATTCGCCATGTCGGCGAAAGTGCCTCCAACTTATTGGCGCGTCACTATGGGGCTTGGTCGGATTTTGAACAGGCAATGGTGGATGCGGCGGACTTCGAAGGCCCAGCTTGGGATGACTTGTTGGGGATTGATGGCGTGGGGCGGGTCATGGCCACATCCTTGGTTTCGGCCATGAATCAAGAGGCCGAACGCGCGTCAATTGACCGTTTGGTTGCTCTGTTAGATGTACAAGATGCAGAAAAGCCCGACACATCCGATAGTCCGGTGGCCGGAAAAACCGTGGTTTTTACCGGGTCTTTGGAAAAAATGACCCGAGCTGAGGCAAAGGCGCGGGCCGAATCTTTGGGTGCGAAAGTATCTGGTTCGGTCTCCAAAAAAACGGATATTGTTGTTGCTGGTCCTGGGGCCGGGAGCAAGGAAAAGAAAGCCCGTGAGTTAGGGTTAACCTTGTTGGACGAGGATGGCTGGTTGGAGTTGATAGCCAAATGAGCGGACGCCCTGAGGTTCTCTGGCCTCTATTTGCCGATCTGAAGGGGCTGGACGGAATCGGCCCCAAAACGGCGCAGGCTTTTGAGCAACTTGATATAATTGCTCCGCGGGATTTGCTCTTTTCCCTGCCGTATTCTGGGATCGACAGGCGGATAAAGGAGTCCGTTTTAGACGGTGACCTTCCGGGGGTCGTGACGGTTGAGGTCGAAATAGGTCAACATCGACCGGCCCGTAACCGGGGCGGGGCCTATAGAATTGAGGCGACGGATCGCAAGACCGCTCTTCAACTGTTTTTTTTCCATGGGCGTTCTGATTATTTGAACCGTGTTCTCCCTGCGGGGTGCACCAAACTTGTGTCGGGGCGGGTCGAGATTTTTGATAACCTGCCTCAGATGGTTCACCCGGATCATATTCTTGGTCCGGATGAGGCGGACAGCTTACCTTTGTTTGAGCCGGTGTACCCTTTGACCTCTGGTGTGACACAGAAGATTGTGGCGCGAGCAATGAAAGATGCGTTGACGCGTTTGCCTGTGATGCCAGAGTGGATCGACAATTCTCAAATGGCTCAGGAGGGCTGGCCAAGTTGGGTCGAGGCCGTAAATTCTGTTCATGCCCCCCAAAACAGCGGTGATCTTGCAGCAACGTCCCCGGATCGTGCGCGTTTGGCCTATGATGAGCTGATGGCGCATCAATTGACTCTCGCCTTGGCGCGGGCGGACCAACGCAAAGCAAAGGGCATTGTCAGTTCTGGTACCGGTGTTTTACGTGCACGTGTTTTGGGGAACTTGCCTTACAAACCAACCGGAGCGCAGCTTCGGTCCATGGAAGAAATTGCTTCTGACATGGCCCTACCGGAAAAAATGAATAGATTGCTTCAGGGCGATGTTGGCGCGGGCAAAACCTTGGTGGCGTTTATGGCCCTTTTGGTTGCGGTTGAAGCCGGTGGGCAAGGGGTGATGATGGCCCCAACGGAAATTCTTGCGCGTCAACATTTGGAAGGCTTGCAGCCCTTGGCAGAAGACGCCGGTGTTGTTCTGGAATTGTTAACAGGGCGCGACAAAGGGGCGGAACGGCAAGCCAAACTGGCGGCTTTGGAGCAGGGGAATATTCAAATCCTGGTTGGCACACATGCCGTGTTCCAAAAAGACGTTGTTTTTCATGATCTTCGTCTCGCTGTTGTCGATGAACAGCATCGGTTCGGCGTTCGCCAACGGCTTGAACTTGGGCAAAAAGGGCTGGGCGCGGATGTTCTTGTCATGACGGCGACGCCAATACCTCGCTCCTTGGCGCTTGCTCAATATGGCGATATGGATGTGTCGGTGCTTGATGAAAAACCGCCGGGGCGAAAACCGATAAAAACCGCCCTGATTTCTACCGAAAGAATTGATGAAGTTATTGGTCATTTGCGGCGCGCCGTTGCCGAGGGTCGGCAGGCCTATTGGGTCTGTCCGCTGGTCGAGGAAAGCGAAAGCAGTGACTTGATTGCCGCCGAGGCCCGGTTTCGAAAATTGCGCTCTGAGTTGGGCGAGGGAAATATCGGATTGGTACATGGTCAAATGCCGCCTTCGGAGAAAGACGCAGCAATGGCAAAGTTTGTTGCCGGGGAAACCGCGGTTTTGGTGGCAACTACAGTTATCGAAGTTGGGGTCAACGTTCCGAACGCGACAATCATGGTCATTGAACGGGCGGAGACCTTTGGTTTAGCGCAGCTCCACCAATTGCGTGGGCGGGTCGGGCGTGGAAGCGCAGAGTCGACCTGTTTATTGATGTATCAACCTCCGCTCTCTGAAACGGGGATGAGGCGGTTGACGACAATGCGCGAGACGGAAGACGGTTTTCGGATTTCTGAGGTCGATTTGGAAATGCGTGGGGCAGGGGACTTGATCGGAGTCGCTCAATCTGGCTTGCCTAAGTTTCGAATTGCAGATTTAGAACGACAATCCGGCTTGATGGCCGTTGCGCAAAGTGATGCGCGCAAGCTTTTGGCTGAAGACCCCGGTTTGACAAGTGACCGTGGGAAAGCCGCGAGACTGTTGCTCTGGCTTATGCGTCAGGATGAGGCCATCGGCCTGATTTCGGTTGGCTAGATGGTGCTAAAACCGCGTTTGTTCCCATTTGTTCTTATTTGGTTCTTTACATGGGGTTAATTTTGTGGGAACAAAGTGGCAACAAGATGGAACAAACGGAGGAAACACTATGTTGGACACTGTTAAAAGCGCCATGATCCGCCAACAAAATACGCTTTGGAAGGATGGAGTTGGAGCGGTGTCACTTGTGGTTATTCTCTACGGTGCATTGCACCTTCCTATGCTTTGAATTTCTGCCTGCGTTTGTGACTTTGGGCACTTGCATCACCTGTCCCGATGCCTGCCTATCCCTTTTCGGTTTCCTGCCTGTCACCGAAACTGTCCAAAGCACAACAATACGCACGACTGCCCGCCGCCTCCGTCCCCGGAGCGCGGCGGTTTTTTCTTAGAATTTGTACCCGATGCGCACGCCGCCCCAATGTCGGCCGCGGATTGTGATCGGTGCCGACAGATCTTTCATTAAAACGAATGTCCCACCGCCCATATCCCGGCGATAGACTTGTAGCAAAAACGGAGCTTGGTTCTGACCCGCTTTTAGCCCAACACGATCGTCAAACATCCGTCGGTTGCGGCAGTTTCCGGCATTCCACACCGGATCTCTGCTTTGTGGTTGCGAAAACTTTAGGTTATGGGTTGGCAAATATCCGTTTCGGTCAATGGCGGCGCAAAAGACCACCTTGGGATCCCTTTCTAAAACGGGTTCTTGTATGGCCGGCAACACACCGTCGGTCAATTTTGTGAACGCGGTTGTGACCTGTTCGGGGTTAGTTCCCGCAATGGGGCGATAGTTTTCGTCAAAAAACTGATCCATGGTGATGCGACCGCGAGCCAGAGCGTTCTCAAAGACCTCAGCCATCTGTCCGGCCAAGTCCTGAACCATTGTGATCATACCGGAATCGTCGCCATCCCCGCCCAAAGCAACGGAGTGCTGGAGGATGTTTTCGGACGTGTCGACCAGAGTTTCACAGCGCCGCGTGGCTTCTTCTACACCGTTTGTGACATCGGTGACCGACGCCATAATAATTTGAACAGCGCCGTTAACTTGATCAACTGACCCTTTGGCCGCTTCGGTTTCTTTGGCCAAACCATGGGCGTCGTCCCGCAAACTCCCCATGCGCTTTTCGATTTCCGATAGAGCGAGATCAGTTTCCGCCGAATGATCAAGAACTTCTTCGGCTTTTTGAGATGTCGTTTGCGCCCCATGATGCAATCGGGCCATCCATTCAGAAAGTCGTTTGACCGTGGATGAAATGGTATCGGCTGCATCAGCGGTTTTTTGGCTAAGGTCACTCACCGAATCAGCTACAATTGAAAAGCCTTTGCCGGCTGGTCCGGCGCGCGCCGCCTCAATTTTGGCGTTTACCGCAAGGATATGCACCTGCCATGCAATGTCAGAAATTTCAGTATTGGAAAGGCGGACGGCTTGGAGCATTTCTTCTACTGTTGAACTTTCGGCGTGAACCGAACGGACCCATTCGGCCAACTCTTGTGCGTTCTGGCCATTCTGAGCGATAAGCGTCGTAGATTGTTCAACTCTTCCAATGGCTTCATCCGCAGTTTCCGCCATCCGTTGAACCGCTTGGACCATACTGTCACTGTTGGACGCAAGGTTTCTTGTATGCCCTTGAACATTGCCTAAACTATCAAGTTGGGCGTGGCATCTGTCGTCCAACTCTTGCAGAAACCCGCCAATGTCAACGGTTTCACGACCAAGACTCGTCGCGGCTTGGGTCAAAAGGCCGAGTTCTTCTGCCGTATCGGGTGCAGTGAGTTCTGGATTATGGTGCATTTAGCCGCCTCAATTCACGTTCACCGCCCTTGTTAGACGATCTTCGCAAACGGAGGATTAAGCTGACTGCGCTTCTTTTGCCTGATTTGCGGCTTCGGATGCCGCATCAAGCGCCAAAAGGATCGAGGCATGGCGATTTTTATATGCTGCAGCTGGGCGCAGTACTTCTAGCCCATCAAAGGGGGCATCGGGTGTCGGGCCATCCTTCTTCAACATGTCGCGAAGCGCATCACGAGCCTTAGAAATCTGCTCAACACTGCAACCAAAAATCGCCCCGCCAACGATGGACGCCGCGGCCTGGCCCAAAGCGCAGGCTTTTACATCTTGCGCGTAGTCGCTCACCTTGCCATTCGCCATGGTCAAATCGACGGTAACCGTTGATCCACAAAGCGGCGAGCGCTTTTTAACCGACGCATCCGGGGCCTCCAAACGGCCAAGACGCGGAATATCCGCGGCCAGTTCAAGAATTTGGCCTGAATAGAGCTTGATCAGATCGTTATCGCCGGACATGGCTTTTCCTTTATCGCTGTTCTCCATAAATAGGGGGCAACGCCGGTCTTGCAAAAGGTTTTTCACCTATGTCCTTCGATCCTTCGACTTTGGTCTATGACACCAAGGGGCTGATCCCTTGTATCGCCCAGCAGGAGGGCACCGGTGAGGTGCTGATGATGGCGTGGATGAATGCCGATGCTGTGGCCAAAACCCTAGACACAGGCAAGGTTACCTATTGGTCTCGCTCGCGGCAGGCGTTTTGGATCAAGGGGGAGACCTCTGGCCATACACAAGCTTTGGTAGATCTGCGTGTTGATTGTGATCGCGACTGTTTGCTCGCAATTGTGCGCCAAGAAGGCCCGGCTTGTCACACCAATCGGCGCTCGTGTTTCTACACCTCTGTGGTTGAGGGTGAGGAAGTCGAACTGATGAAACCGATGGTCTAAAGACCAACCATTTTGCGGATGTCTTCGGGCGTAGCTCCTTCGGCGCGATATTTAGAAATCGCGCGGGCGTCATCCCGTTTGGCGAGGCGCTTGCCGTTGTCATCCCGAACAAGGGGGTGATGGTGGTATTCAATGGGTGGCAGGTTCAGTTGTGCTTGAAGAAAGCGCTGTATGTAACTGGATTCAAATAGATCTTCTCCGCGAATGGCATGGGTGATCCCGCTGGCGGCATCGTCAATCACAACCGCCAAATGATAAGAAGCGGCCATGCCAGACCGCGCAATCACTGGATCACCAACATGGGTTTGCAGGTGGTCCGTGGTAATATGATGCGTGCCCAGATGCGCTTGTCCGGTTTCGGAAAAGGCGAGCGGTTCAACTAGGGGGGCCTTGGAAAGATCAAGCCTAAGCGCATCGCCGGATTGGCGGTCTTGCATGGATCGGTTGCGGCAAGTGCCGGGGTATATCAGCCCATCAGGTCCAAACCGCGGGACACCTTCTTGGGGCGCATCAAGCGCTACTTCAATGTCGCGACGTTTGCATCGGCAGGGGTAAATCAAGCCCTTGTTGGCAAGATTATTGATCGTGTCTTGATAATCCTCAAAGTGGTTCGATTGTTTGCGCACCGGGCCATGCCAACGAATACCGAGCCACTCCAAATCTTCATAAATCAGGTCTTCCCACGAACTGCGAGCACGGGTTTGATCAAGATCGTCGATACGCAACAAGAATTTCCCACCTACGGCCCGCGCTTTGTCATGTGCCAAAAGGGCAGAATAAGCATGACCAAGATGAAGCGGGCCGGTTGGCGATGGGGCAAATCTTGTTACGAAATTCATGAATCTTAGCCCGTTGCGCTGTCCTGCTCTGGTTGGGCATTAAGCCAATCCGTCCAGACGGTTTTTGCACGATCTGTATAGGCTTTGTAGCGATCCTTGCGGCCGCGTCGGCCGCTTTTCAAGCCATCGACCGGGCGGAACAGGCCAAAATTGACGTTCATCGGCTGAAACGTCTTCGCCTCGGCACCACCGGTGATGTGGTGGATCAATGCTCCATGGGCGCTATCCTGAGGGACATCCGTCAAAGGCGCGCCAGTCATCTCAGCGGCGGCCATACGACCCGCCAGCAATCCCATTGAGGCGCTTTCAACGTATCCCTCGACGCCGGTAACCTGACCCGCGAAGCGAATGTTTGGTTTCGAACGCAGGCGCATTTGCGAATCCAACAACGTCGGAGAGTTGAGGAACGTATTGCGATGAATGCCACCCAAACGCGCGAAAGACGCGTCCGTCAAACCGGGAATCATTTTGAAAACATCGGTTTGCGCGCCGTACTTCATCTTGGTTTGAAACCCGACGATGTTGTACAAGGTACCCAAGGCGTTGTCGCGACGCAGCTGAACAACCGCATAGGGTTTGTTATCGGGCTTGTGCGGATTGGTGAGGCCAACAGGCTTCATCGGTCCAAAGCGTAGGGTTTCACGTCCACGCTCTGCCATGACTTCAATCGGCAGGCAGCCATCAAAATACTTGGCGGTTTCACCGTCATGAAATTCGGTCTTATCCGCCGCCAAAAGAGCGTCGATAAACCCCTCGTATTGATCCTTGGTCATGGGGCAATTGAGATAGGCTTTTTGCTCTTCTTCGGTTTCGCCTTTGTCATAGCGTGACTGCATCCAAGCCACTGACATATCTATGCTTTCGGCATAGACAATTGGGGCAATGGCATCAAAGAACGCCAGGCGATCCGCGCCGGTCTCGGCCTGAATCGCGGCACCTAAAGCTTCGGACGTCAACGGCCCGGTGGCCAGAATCCATTGGCCTTGATCGGGCAGCTCGGTGATCTCTTCAAAAGAGGTTTCGATATTCGGATGTGCCATCAGTCGATCGGTGATGGTCTGGGCAAAAGGATCGCGATCTACGGCCAAGGCCCCGCCAGCTGGAAGGCGATGTTTGGCGGCGCTTTGCATAATTAGGCTATTGGCGGCGCGCATTTCCCAATGCAACAAACCAACGGCATTTTGTTCGCTATCATCCGACCGGAACGAATTCGAACACACCATTTCTCCAAAGTTTCCAGTGCGATGCGCAAAGGTCTTAACCTGTGGACGCATCTCATGCAGGACAACCTGCACACCCAGTTCAGCGGCCTGCCAGGCTGCTTCGGATCCGGCCATTCCGCCGCCGACGATATGTAGCTTTTCAGTCATAGCGCGGATGTAGAGCACCGCAGAGGTTCTGCCAAGAGGGTGCGAGATTTAACGGCGATGTCAGGCCCAATCAGGCGCGCGTTTCTCCAAAAACGCGGTGATGCCCTCGTCGGTATCACGCCACAACATGTTTTCGACCATGACCTCGCCGGTGTAGTCATAAGCTTGATCCAGCGGCAAAAGCATTTGCTCGTAAAAGGCTTCTTTGCCAATCGCCACCGCCGCGCCGAGCTTGGACGCCACGGTTTCCGCGAGCTTGAGCGTCTCGTCCTCAAGATCACCAGCAGGGACAGACCGGTTGATCAAGCCATAGTCCTCGGCCTGTTTGGCCGAGATGAATTTGCCGGTGGTCAGCATCTCAAAAGCTTGTTTGCGCGGGATATTCCGGCTTAGCGCCACCATTGGGGTCGAACAGAACAACCCGATGTTCACACCATTCACCCCGAATTTTGTGTCTTCGGCGGCAATGGCCATATCGCAACTCGCCACCATCTGACATCCGGCGGCGGTGGCGATGCCATGGACCTGAGCAATGACCGGTTGGGGCAGGCGTTGTAGCCCGGTCATCACCTTGGCGCAGCGGGTAAACAGATATTTATAATAGGCGCGACCCTTGTCATCTTGCGCGCGACCAGCCTGCATTTCCTTGAGATCATGACCTGCGCAAAACGCTTTTCCCGCCCCGGACAAGATCACAACCTTGGCCGATTTGTCGGTTTTGAGCGTATCAATCTGCGCTTGTAACGCCGCCAGCATGTCGTCCGACAGCGCATTTAAACGTTTGGGGGCGTTCATGTGCAGGTGAACAATTCCATTAGTGTCGCGACGTTCTAACATTTCAATCTTGTCCTTGCGCTGTCCCAAGGTCAGCGTAGCGGCAAGCGAACAGGGAGGAAAGTATGCAGATTGTCGTTGATGCCGCAGAGATGGACAGCTTTTTAAAAGACGTTTTCCCACAGGTTGAGGGGATGTTTGGCATTGATCGTTTGGACGAAGAGCTTTTGGTGATGCGGTTGTTTGCCGATGAAAAACATCTGCGACCGGGTGGCACCGTTTCTGGCCCGGCGATGTTTTCGCTTGCGGATGTGGCGGCCTATGTGGCGACTATGGCGCGTGTCGGGCGCGAAGCCTTGGCCGTCACCACACATTGCAGCATTGATTTCATGCGCAAACCTGTGGCGGGCGCGGATGTTTTGGCAGAGGCGCGAGTCTTGAAGCTGGGCAAGGCCCTTAGCGTGACGGATGTTTTGTTGTTCAGCGAAGGGCAGGCAGAGCCCGTGGCCCATGCGTCGCTGACCTATTCGTTGCCGCCAAAGCGATAAAATGGGATGTGGCGAGGGGCGAAAACCCCTCGCGCTTTTTAGGGGATTAGTTTTTGGACATAGCCGGGCAGGGCGAACGCCGCTTTGTGGACCTCGGCCGTGTAGTAATCGGGTTTCAGACCGGAGACTGCCACACGCGTTTGTAAGTCATCCAACGCCACATGGCGCGCATCACTGTCGGTGCCCCAGCCAAAGGCCATCGGCCCACCGGCATAGGTTGGAACCGTGGCCAAATAACAGGTCGCATCAGAGAACAAGGCCTGAAAGGCGCGCATTGTGTTGGTCAGCTCATCACCCTGCATAAACGGCACACCGTTTTGGGTGACAAGAATGCCGCCATCCGTCATTGCCCGTTTGGCATGGCCATAGAAACTGTCGGTAAATAAGACTTCGCCGGGGCCGATTGGATCGGTGCTATCGACGATGATCACGTCAAATTTGGCATCCGTCTCTTTCATGAACGCAGCGCCATCGGCGATTACAAGGTTAAGCCGTGGGTCATCAAAGGCCCCTTGGCTCAGCATCGGCAGATAGTCTTTGGAGAAGGACACAACGCCAGCGTCGATCTCAACCATGGTGACATGTTCAACGCTTTTGTGGCGCAGCACTTCACGCGCCATGCCACCATCCCCGCCGCCAATAATGAGCACGCGTTTGGCCGCACCATGGGCCAAGATTGGCACATGGGTAAGCATTTCATGATAAACGAAATTATCGCCTTCGGTGGTCTGAACAACGTCGTCGAGGGTCAAAATGCGCCCAAAGGTGCCGTTTTGAAACACGCGCAGACGCTGGTGCTCGGTGTTGCTATCATAAAGCAACTCGTCAATCCGAAGGCTTTGCCCGTAATCGGCGTGCAGAGGTTCGCGCATCCAAGTCGGCTGATCGCTCATGCTGCCACCTCATCGGTGATCAAACCCTCGCCACGTTTGAGCGATTTGGTACGCACATCTTGGGTGCCAAAGGCCTCCTTGAGCACGTCAATCGCCAACCACGGTTTGGCATCGCCACACATAAATACGTCAAACGCGCCATAGCCGATTTCGGGCCATGTATGCACACTGATGTGGCTTTCCGCCAGAACAGCCACGCCGCTTACCCCTTGGGGGCTGAACTTGTGCGTATGGATATGCAAGAGCGTTGCACCGCAGACCTCGATGATTTTGCGAAACGCGTTTTGGATGCGCGTTTCATCATCAAGCCCATGCCCATTGACCACCTCAATAATCACATGGTTGCCAGCATAAATACTGTCACCTTCGCGAATGAAATGGTCGTGGCGGTTTTCATCAAGCACATCGCGTGCATGATCGTTTGCAGGGACGGATCCCCGTTTGTCTTCCTCTTGGGCGCCTGTCTCCAGACCGTACCCCAGTTGGAAGAGGCCTGCGTCTTTCATGGCGCTCCCCTTCGTTACCAGCAGTTCGTTCCAGTCGGTTCCTTAGCGCCCCCCAAAAGACAATTCGGGTTGGGATCGGTTCCGAAAGTGTCGCTCACTTATGGGCAGCGCGCGAGTCGATCAAGAGTTTTGTTCACCAAGACGCAAAAATCCGGACGTGGTCGGGAATGGGCCCTTTCCACATCCGGAAGTGACGCGCCGGGGATGCGGCGCGGTGTGGCAGTCCAACTGGAGATGAAGTGCTGCCAAAAACGGGTTAGCCTTGCCAGAAATGACGTTGAGCTTCGGTCTTAGCCTGATCGAGGCTCACACCGATGTCGCGCAATTGATCGTCACTCAGATGATTGAGCGCTGTTCGCGTGCGCTGTCGGATGCTCCATTTCGTCAACAAGACCGCCGCCGTGATCGCAAAACCGGCCAGGGTCGGCACATTGCGTGCGGAGTCCAAAAAGGCGAGGGCGGGGCGAAGCGTGGTCTGTGTCATGGGATCATCCTTTAAATTGTATTGACACAATGCAGTTTGTTGCATTAATTGTCCTGATACATATCCCGCGTTCAGATATCGAGAGAAACATTGTAATGGGTACAATTAAATCCCTCTACGAAAATAACCTTCAGGGCCCCAAATATCAGGCCGTAGCCAACGCCATTCGTCAGGCAATTGCCACCGGAGTTTTGTCTGTTTCTGAAAAGCTTCCCCCGGTCCGTGATCTGGCTTGGCAATTGCAAATCACACCCGGAACCGTTGCGCGGGCTTATACGGTTTTGACGGACGAAGGGGTTTTGTGTGCTGAGGTTGGGCGTGGGACTTTTGTGGCAGCGCCGCAGGATAAGTCGGAAATGGGATCGCCCCGAGATGATGATCGCGACAGGCGCTGGCAAAGGCATGTGGCCAAGGTGGATGCTGAAATTGTTAGTCTTTTCTCACCAACCCTGCCGGATATGGGGCAGGTCAATTTGATCAACCACAGTTTGGCTCAAATGGCGGATGATCCCAACGCCGACCTCTTGTCCTATCCGGGAAGTGCGAGCGAATACGGGGCCCAGCGATCCGCGCTTCGGTGGTTGGCTGATACCGATCTTGGGCCGGTGTCGGACAAGGACATGGTCCTGTCCCATGGTAGTCAAAACGGTTTGATACTCATTTTGCAAACGGTGCTCAAAGGGCCGCATCCTGTTATACTTGTCGAAGAACTATCCTACCCCGGTTTTCGCCGTGCTGCGCGTTTGTTGAGGGCTGAGGTTGTTCCAGTGCCAATGGATGATCATGGCATTGTACCAGAGGAACTGGAGAGACTGGCACGCAAACACGATGCGCAAATACTTTGTACCTGTCCTGATGCACACAATCCAACGGGGATCACAACACCGCTGCATCGGCGTCGCGACATTGCAAGCGTCGCAAAACGTGTCCATCTGCATGTGATTGAGGATGAATCTTATCGCCTACCAGATGCAAATTGCCCGACATATCGGGCTTTGTTGCCTGATTTAGGTTGGTTTATCACCTCTATTTCCAAATCCTTTACGCCGTCTCTGCGGGTGGGGTTTGTCATCGCACCCAAGAAGTACAGGCAAGCCCTAAGGCAGACGGCCGTGCATGGCCATTTCGGCATGGCCCAACCTTTGACTTATGTGATTGAGGATCTTCTAAACCGACAGGAAACGTTTGATGTTATGGATAGGATCCGTCGGGAAATGCGGCGGTATATTCATGCGGCGGTCAATGCGCTTGGCGGCTACGATCTGACTTGGCACGATGATGTGCCATATCTATGGTTGCGATTGCCAGACGGCTGGCGTGCCTCGGCTTTTGCTCAGGCGGCCGAAGCGAAGGGGGTTCAGGTGCGGACCGCCGAGGATTTTGTTCCCAGAACCGGATTTGCGCCCCATGCGGTTCGCATGGCGGTCAATGCCGGAGTGACATTGCGGTCCTTTGAGGAGGCGATGGGGCGGCTGAGGGCACTTTTGGACAATCCTCCGGCTGGAATAACCGTCTAAGATGAAATTTCGATGGGGTAAAATGATACCATATTTGCAAGTTGTTGTATTCAAAGGGATAAACGGAAAAACTAGCCGTTGACTGTGCCCGTGGGGCGTTTATAACCCGCCCATCGGATTTCGGGCCGGGCCTTAAGGGGCGCGGCCCTTGCTTATCGAAATGGAAACAGACCCATGAAAACCTTCTCTGCTACACCAGCAGATATCGAGAAGAAGTGGATCATCATCGACGCCGAAGGCGTGGTGCTGGGCCGTCTTGCCTCGATTATCGCTGTTCGCTTGCGCGGCAAGCATAAGCCTTCTTTCACGCCTCACATGGATTGTGGTGACAATGTCATCGTTATCAATGCTGAA
The DNA here is from genome assembly GCF_058892305.1 of Pelagimonas sp. Taxonomy (NCBI): domain Bacteria; kingdom Pseudomonadati; phylum Pseudomonadota; class Alphaproteobacteria; order Rhodobacterales; family Roseobacteraceae; genus Pelagimonas; species Pelagimonas sp. Next base: position 59,572 of record NZ_JBZXVN010000016.1, on the reverse strand, counting down.
AAAGTCCAGATGACCGGCAAGAAGCGCGAAGAAAACTTCTACTGGCACACCGGTCACCCGGGTGGGATCAAATCGCGCACCAAAGCCGAGATCCTCGAAGGTAAGCACCCTGAGCGTGTTGTCACTCAGGCGGTCAAGCGCATGTTGCCAGGCAACCGCCTGTCGCGTCAGATCATGACCAACCTGCGTGTCTATGCCGGCGCCGAGCACCCCCACGAGGCCCAGAGCCCCGAAGTGCTTGACGTCAAGTCGATGAACAAGAAAAACACGCGGGTATAAACGATGTCAGATCAGATCAATTCCTTGGAAGAGCTGGCCGGTGTTGCAGGTGTTGAAACCGCAGAAGCCGAAGTTGTTGCTCCTCGTGAACCCGTTCGTGACGAACTGGGCCGTTCCTATGCCACAGGCAAGCGTAAAGACGCTGTTGCCCGTGTTTGGATCAAGCCAGGTTCCGGTAAAGTCACCGTAAACGGCCGTGACATGGACAAGTATTTTGCCCGTCCGGTTCTGCAGATGATCCTGCGCCAGCCGTTCACCGTTGCCGGTCGCGAAGGTGAATTCGACGTATACGCAACCGTCAAAGGTGGTGGCCTTTCTGGTCAGGCCGGCGCGGTCAAGCACGGCATCTCCAAAGCTCTGCAGCTGTACGAACCCTCCTTGCGCGGCGCGCTGAAAGCGGCAGGCTTCCTGACCCGTGACAGTCGTGTTGTTGAGCGTAAGAAATACGGTAAGCGTAAAGCGCGTCGTTCGTTCCAGTTCTCGAAGCGCTAATTCGCGTTTCATACCAATTCAAAAGGCCGCCTGTTTGGGCGGCCTTTTTTGTTGCTGGTTTTGGCGTTGACGGTTCACTTGTCTGGCGCGATTAAACCAAGCCCGCGCAGGTACACCCCGATACCAGTCTCTAATAAATCTTCTGGTGGAAAGGGGGCTTGGGTTCCCGGTGAATTCCGAGCAAATAACTCGACAACCCCGTGGCTTAGCGCCCAAATATGTGCCGAGAACATCGCCGGAGGTGGGCGTTTTTCCGGTGGAATGTGTTCCGAAAGCTCGGCTGCCGCTCTTTCCAGAACGCCGCGTGCTTTGGATGAAATCGCGGCCAGCTCCGGGGAATGATTGACGCTGATACCGCTTTCAAACATCGCAATATAGTGGCCGGGATATTTGCGCGCAAAGGCGAGATAGGCCCGACCGGTTGCTTCAAACGCCGCAAGGGCCGAGGGTTGACCGCTGTCATAGGCAAATTGCATGACATCGGCGAAAATCTCATATCCTTGACGCGCGGCTTCGGCAATTAAATCCTCGCGTCCGGCGAAATGCCGGTAAACGGCAGCGGGCGTAACGCCAGCTTGCTTTGCGGCCTCCGACAAGGTGAAGCCGGTCGGGCCTTTGCTCTCGATAAGTGTGAGCGCAGATTCAACAAGGGCTTGTCGGAGATTTCCGTGATGGTAGCCGCGTTTAGGCATGTTTGTTAAAAGTCCACATCATTGGTCACGACGCCCAAATCTCGGGCCCGCCACAGATTTTTGAATCGGGAGTGCCGACAACATCGGTGTCTTTGCGGGCATAGTCGATTTTGCTTAAGACCTGACGAATGGCCGCCAATCGCGCGCGTTTCTTGTCATCCGATCGAATAACCGTCCATGGCGTTGCAGTGGAATGGGTGCGGGTTAGGGTTTCTTGGATTGCATCGGAATAGGCGTCCCAGCGGTTTAGCCCCTCAACGTCGATCCAGCTCAACTTCCACTGTTTCAACGGATCGCTCTCGCGTTTTAGAAACCGCCGCAATTGTTCGGCGCGCCCAACATTGAGCCAGAACTTGAAAAGATGAATGCCCTCATCCACCAACATGTTTTCAAAGTCAGGTGTCTGGGTGAAAAAATGTGTGCGCTGGTTGGGGCTACAAAACTCAAACACATGTTCGACAACGCCACGATTGTACCAGCTGCGGTCAAAGAAAACGGCTTCTCCGCCCGACGGGAGATGGTCGATATAGCGTTGAAAGTACCATTGGCTGCGTTCCGTTTCGCTCGGTTTTGATAGGGCAACAACCCGCGCGCCACGCGGGTTTAGGTTGGTGCGAAAACGGCTGATGGTTCCGCCTTTTCCGGCGGCATCCCGTCCCTCAAAAACAATGGCAATCCGTTCGCCGCTTTCCTTGGCCCAGGCCTGCAGTTTGACAAGCTCAATCTGCAAGGCCTCCATCTCCCGATCATAGGCTTTGCGTTTCATCTGTTGGGCATAAGGAAACGACGGATCGAGTATGTCGTCCTTGTTGGCCGAGGCGATGGCATCGCGAATGTCTTTGGGGGCGACATCGTTGTAATAGGTCGAAATGGCACCATCAAAAGGCAAGGTCATGACTGCTCCTTGTTTATTTTCCTGTCACTATGTGATGGTCAGGCGCATAACGCAAATCGTGCAGGTTATGCCCCCGAAAACCGCCGATCTTTCGTTTTCAGACCGATATCTGACATTTTGAACGGCGTGGTCTGGTAGATTTCGTTGATCCAGTTGCAGTAGAGCAGATGCGCATGGCTCCGCCATCGGTTCTGTGGCTGTTGTGATGGGTCATCGTCCGGATAGTAATTGGCCGGTACATTGATCGGCTTGCCAGCCTCAACATCCCGGTCATATTCCTCTTTCAAGGTGCCGCTGTCATATTCCAGATGGTTGAAAATATAGAGCGCCCGATGATCTGGATCCTCAACAAGGCAGGGGCCTGTTTCGTCAGAATCGATCAGGATCGGCAAACCGGCTGCGCCGATTTCATCTCGCTTCAATTCGGTCCAGCGTGACACAGGGATCACCATGTCGTCGGAAAAGCCGCGCAAATAAGGAGACGCCGGTTCATCATTGCGATGTCGGATGCAGCCAAAGGCCTTGGCGTCTAGAATGTGTTTTTCAACACCGTGGAAATGGTAAAGCATCGCCATCCCGCCCCAACACACGCCGAAAGTCGACAGGACATGGGTTTGGGTCCAGTCAAAAACCTGCTTTAACTCTTGCCAGTAAGTCACTTGTTCGAAAGGCATTTGTTCGATTGGTGCGCCGGTGATGATGAGCCCGTCGAATTTCTCACCACTGGCAAGAACTTCGGAAAACGGACGGTAAAACGCCTCCATATGTTCCGCGGCTGTGTTGCGGGTCTGGTGTTCACTCATCCGAATAAGCGACAGCTCAATTTGCAACGGGGTTGCGCCGATCAACCGGGCGAATTGGTTCTCGGTCTGGATCTTCTTGGGCATCAGGTTCAACAATCCGATGCGCAAGGGCCGGATATCTTGCCGCGAGGCTGCGTCCTCGGACATAACCATCACACCTTCGTTCGTTAGAACGTCGAAGGCGGGCAAGTCAGAGGGCAGTTTGATAGGCATTGGATTTTTCCTATTAGAGTGAAGAACCTAGATAAGTGACTGGTGACTAACGAACAAGGCTTTAGCCGGTTTTTGCGATACCTGATCCGATGATGGCGGTAAAATCTTTGGCATCGCGGACAGTGGCCATATCAGAGGCTTCAACCGTGATTCCCCAATTGTCGGCCATGGATTGATACAGAGGTTGGCGGTGCGCCAAGGCTTTGGCATAGGTCCACCGAATAAAGGCGTCGGGATCGACCTCTGTTTCATTTAGGTCGTTTTGTGCAAGATAATCCGCCCAGGCGGTTTCTAAAAACGCGGGCTGGTAGGCCATCGGTTTGGGGTCTTTGTCAAATCGGCGGATAAGCTCATCGGTGTGATCATCGCTTCCTTTGATCCAAACCATTTGGGATTGCGCCGACAGGGCTGTCAAAATCGGATCCTTGGGGTCCTGCGGATCAACCCATTCGCAAATCGACCCCCCAGTGTCACAAACAAAATGCGGATAACCGTACAGGCTTTGAGCGCGGGAAATGAAATATTCCGTATCCAAAAGCGCTTGTCGTTCGGCGCGTTCAAATTGGGCCTGGCGACGTCTGTATTCATCCATCCCCATCCCGCCACGCTCAGATGCGCCGGGTTTACCAAGATAAGTCGAAACCGGCGTCAGGTTGTCAAAACTGAGGTTGGAGCCAATATAGATGGAATCGGACATCAATAATTGCCGTAAAAACGGGTTTTTCATCGCTTCGCGTTTGGCGTTATCGGCAATGTATTCACCCATATATCGCGTGCCAATGCGGTAATCGACCGAGTAGTGAAACCAATCTCCGCTGTCGCGCAACAGGTTGGACACGGTGGTTTTGCCAAGCCCAGACATCGCAAAAATCACCACGCGTTTCTGCGCGGCGGTGTTCCAATCGTTTTCGGTGTTATATCGCATTCTCAACCCCTTGCGGCGCGTGTTCCTTTTGAATTACGCGCCTGAGCCGAGGAGGTCAAACCCCGGCTTTGTTTTCATATCGCTGCCTGAGCGCTGATCTGGCACGATTGGCCTTTTGGAACGGCGTGGGGGGGCAGCCATGCCGGCAACACCCGCTGGCTCAGTCACACACGAGATGCCCAAACAACGCGACCCAAAATAGGATCGAAGTTCAACAGGTTTTGTAGGCGGGGCCGTTTTGGATGCCCAAACGGTTGGTTTGTTGGGTCTTTGACATGGCAACCCATCTGATTTCAAAGAAAAAACCCCGAAACATTGTTTCGAGGTTTCCTAGTTTGTAGGCCAGTTGGCCAATTAGAACGTCACTTTGACCGACAAGCCGAAACCAAACGCGGAGTTGCCTTCGAATTTGCTTCCGTCTGCAACCTCTGCATCGCCGAGTTTTACATATTCGATGCCACCGCGCATGCTCACGTTGTCATTTGTATACTGACCACCCAAGCCAAAGGCGAGCATCCCGTCGGTTGGCGCCAACCGAGACGCTTCGCCGCCATCTGCTTTTTCATACCGCACCTGAGCGAAACCGGAGGCTTGTTCGTTGAATTTCCGACCGACACCCAAACGCCATGTGACCACGTCATTGTCAAAGCCGGTGATTTCGCTTCCGGTGATCTCGTCGTATTTCTCCGTGCGCACTTCCCATTTGGACCACTCCGTCCATTTGACGCTACCGAATACCAAAGTATCCTTTGCAACACCTGTTTGAAAATCAAGTTTGACCGATTGTGGCATTTCCACTTTTGTTTTGGATTTAGCTCCAAGAACACCAAGCCCGGTCAAGACTTCGGTCGTATCGAACTCGTGCGTGATTGAGCTTTCGTATGTTAAAGCAACACGAAGCGCGATATCCGGGATTTCATACGCCGCACCCAAGATGTAGCCCCAGTCACCGCTTTCTTCACCCTCAGCGGTGTAGTTAAAGGCGTCTGGGTTTGCTGCGTATCCTGCCAAAACGGCACCAGCACGTTGAAGACCTTCTTGGGCACGAAGTAAATCAGGGTGATCTTCCGGAGCACCTGCAGCGGTCAATGCGGCAATGGCCGTTTGCGCGTCTTGGGCCGACGAAGCGGCACTTGCGGCAAAGAATTGACCGGGGATTGCAATATCTGCCGAGCTTTTGACATAGCGAGGACCGCCGTAAACGCTGATGCGATCACTAATGCCATACCGTAGGACTGCAGAAATCTGACTGCTGTCCCACTCAGCCGTCAAGCCAGTGTAAAACCCTTCTTCATAGGCGGCATTCGCCCCGTACCCATCCGTGAGGAACAGGCCAAATGACAGGTTTTCACCCAGGTCTTTTTTGTAGGATGCCGAAACCGAAACATATGAGTTGGCCATGTTGCCAGAGGATTTTTTACCCCCGCCTTCAACACCCAAGTTACGCCCCGCGCCGCGAACTTCATCCGTATATTTGCCTGAAATCGTTGGGTTGACGATGCTGATAGACACATTGGCCTGATCACCGTCTTGAAACAAAATTCCATAGTCGTTTGCGGTTCGTTCGATACCAGCGGCTGATGCCGCCGATGCAGTCATAGCGACCGCACCAGCGGTCAGTATTGTCTTTTTCATGTTATCCCTCGTCCCGTTTTCGGGTTGTCTCCGGACATTATGGTAAGTCTTGATTTAAAGTCCGGTCAATTTTGACTGTACGTCAAGGTGACGTGGTTCGACGCTGCGTCACGTTTTTGTAACAGTGGAGCGACGCGTCTCCAACCAGATGTTGGTGTAATTCGCGGCAAAGATTAATGCCGCCCCTAAAAACACGTAGCGATCAAGTGGTTCGCTGTACAAAGCCATACCCACAAGGGCGACCACCGGCAACCGGGTGAAATCAATTGGAATGACAACGGTGGCCGGGGCCAAGCCCAGGGCCGTTGTCAGGCAGAAATGCGCAATGAGACCCGCGAGTGAGATCAAAATGACCCAAGGCCAGCTTGCCAAAGAGGGCAGGGCGATATCGCCATCCAGTCCGGCGCAGATCATCCCCATGACGGCCTGCATGGCGGTGAGCCAGAACATGATGTTGGTGATTTTTTCGGTTCTGGTCAAAAGCCGGGTGAATACGGCGGAGCCAGCAAAGCCGATCGCGGCGAGGGCGGCTGCGATTTGACCAAAACTTAGGCTTTCGATGCCCGGGCGGGTCACGATGAGTATGCCGATAAATCCGACAAGGGCCGCAAATATGCGGTTTACGGTAAGGCGTTCGTTCAAAACCAAAGGACTTAGCAAGAGCACCCAGATGGGGGAGGTGAATTCTATCGCAAACACTTGGGCCAAGGGGATGACCGTGATGGCATAGAACCATAAGTTTTGCCCGGCGAAATGGGCGATATTGCGCGCCCAGTGGAGCCCAAACCGCGTAGGTGCAATGTCTTGTCGGTTGCCAGTGATCTGGGCGATGGACAAGACGACGACAACACCGATCAAAGAGCGGTACATCATGATTTCAAACGTATCGAGCTCAAGACTCACGGCGCGGCCAGCAATGGCCATCGTGGTAAAGGACACAATGGCGCCGATCATCCAAAGACAAGCTTGGAGAGTGTTGTTCATGAAAGGGAGCCCTTGACCTGCCGTACCTCGCTACTGTGCAGAGCCAGGTCACAAAGGCAAGCATTTAACCCGTCAGACGGAGGTTGGTTTTCTCGGGCACCGTCGGGGTTTCACCGGTGAGCATGGCATCTATGTGCCAGGCATCCATCGGACCATACCGGATCGGTTCTGGGCGGAGGATGGATAACCAAAGATCAAGGGCCGAAATGATCAAGGAGCGCCGGTTTGGCGCCGCCATATAAAGCGATCGCCAAGAGGGCCCAAAGCTGGCTTTGAAGCGGGTCAATCCGGGCTTAAGACGCAGGGTGCGAGACAATGCCGGATGAGGAACTGCGGCAAGATTGAACTCTTGCACTTTGCTCTGGCGGGCTTGGCCTATCATGTGGTGAACCAAACCGTGCATCGCGCCGGTCGGAAGATCATCAATATGGCGCATGACATCCAAACTTTGGACACCGGGGATTTCAACCAGAGAGGCAAAGGCGATCAATGTGTCGCCGTTATAGGCGCCAAAAAGTGGTTTATCCTTGAGATACAAAGGGCAAAATCGCCCCATGGTTAACCCGCGTTCCGCACCATGTGATTTTTCCCAGTCGTGATGAATGTCGGCCATGCGGGCCCAATCAGGTGTGGTGAGGCGTTCAAACCGCAAGTCGGCCTTCTCTGCCTTGCGTAGAAAGCGGCGCAATTGCCGCCGCTCGGGACCGGTATCGCCATAGGTTTCAGGGGTGATAACAGCTTCTAGCGCAAGGGCCGCAACCCTCCATCCGTTTGATCGGGCAACAACAGCGTCGCGACCGGTGATTTTGTAAAGGGCCGCGCACCGGTTTTGTCTTGTGGCGCGGTGTTTCACGGCGTGCAAAAGCGGTTTAAGTGGCCCGGCGGTTGCGCCAAGAAAAAGGGTCAAAGCTTGGGGGGTGTCCAAAAGGGTCGCCGAACTCCCTTCTTTCTCAATGTGTTGACAGTGAGATTGCGTCGAAATCTGGTGTTCTGCGCGTGGCGCATCAAAGCAGGATGCGATGTGAGGTTCGGCCTTGGGGGCGGTGGTTGGGGCACCCCCAGCATAGAGCAAGCCAATCACACAGGGCGAGAAATAGTATACAAGCCGAAAAGCAATGAGCGCAGCAGCCAATGGGGCAATGTCAGAGCTGGGAATGAGAGAGACAAGGGCCATTTCAAATGGTCCAACACCACCCGGAGTACCTCCAATCATTCCGGCCCCCAGCGCAACACTAAACGCAGCAACAAGTGTTAAAACCGGCGGAGCAATATCCGGTGGTAGCAACAGGTAGAGAGCCAGGCCAGCAAACAAGAGGTCGCAGGCCGCCAAAGCTGTCATGTGGAACATGGCGCGAAGGCTTGGCACCGTCACATTGACGCGAAACAATTGATGCTTGGGATAGACCAACAATACCGCTGCAACCAAGGTCCCAATGATCGGCACCAACAGCAAGGACAGCCATGGCAGTCCAAGCAACACTGGAATCCCGACACTTACCGTTAAAATGGCCCATGCCGCAAAAAAACCCAAAGTGACAAAACCGGTGATTTTGGCCGCGGTTTTATGCCCAAGGGCAGGCATCAAGCGCCAACGAACAGCCCCCCCGACAAGAGGGCCGAAACCCGTTGTTTGCCCAATGGCAATTGCGGCCCCCCCCGCATGACGGGCAGCACGACTTGGAATGGCGGTTTGAAAATGCTGATGGGCGATGACGTCGTATTGGGCCACGGCCCAAAAACTTATAAACGTTGCTATCGCGGCGGCCATCCAACGCCAACGCGGAATTGCGTCAAAGGAGGCCTGAACCGCGCGCCAATCCAGGTCTTTGGCATTGCTCCAAAGCAGCCAGATGAAAACCGTGCCCATGGCCAATGGCAAAATGCGCCGCAACGCGTCTGACGGTTGTACAAGAATGTCTTTGACCACCACGAACCTCACTCATTTCTTTCAATGGTTTAGCAAAGGCGTCACTGTCTTCAGGTTAATGCTACATTTTGAATATTTGAAATTGTTCGCAATTCAAACTTGAGGGTTTTCAAAAGGTTCGTACCGGCACGTGTTGTGTGGCCCCATGTCTTGGGTGGCTTAATGGCCGGTCTTAATATAGCGGGTTGGTGATTGACGAAAACGAGGCGGATTACGGCGGCCTTTGGTCCAATCGGCCCGCTTTCGGGATCAATGAAGTCCCTCAGGGAAACACCACCAAACGCAGCAAAAAGGGGGCCACGCAGCCCCCTTTAAAACGAACTATATGGTCGTGTTAAACTTCGTTGATGATTTGGCCCTTGGCTTCGATCAAAAACGCCGCGGCTTTGGCGCGGATTTCGTCGGCGGTCACGTTGCCAAGGTCGCCTACAACCTTACGCACAACGTCTTCGTGGCCGGCTTCTTCGAAATCGGATTTAACAACTTCCACGGCATAAGCGTTGGCGTCGTCGCCGGTTTTACCGAGCTTTTCAGCCGCCCAAAGACCCAACAGTTTGTTGGCCCGTGCCTGCGCCTTGAAGTTCATTTCTTCGTCATGGGCGAATTTGTTCTCGAATGCGCTTTCGCGATCGTCGAAGGTGGTCATGGGATCATCCCTCCTCAAGTATCTTTAATTGACTGATAGAAAAGCCCCTCGCGATTGTATAGCCGAAAATATCAGTGCGCGACTTTTTGCGCTGATCCTTGGGGGCGCAAAGGCACGGTCTAGCGCTTGCGGGATGCCAGCCCATACAGTAAGAGGGCGTTAAACAACGCGCGCGACCCTGCGCGCTTTTTGTGTTTTTTGGAAAGGTCCCCGATGACACGGCGCAAGAAAATCTACGAAGGCAAGGCAAAAACCCTTTTTGAAGGTCCTGAACCGGGCACGATTGTTCAGTATTTCAAAGATGATGCTACGGCCTTTAATGCCGAGAAAAAGGACGTGATCGAAGGCAAGGGTGTTTTGAACAACATGCTGTCCGAGTATTTCATGACCGGTTTGGGCTCTGTTGGTGTTCCGACCCATTTCATCAAACGCCTCAATATGCGTGAACAACTGGTGCGCAGTTGCGAAATCATCCCGCTTGAGGTGATTGTGCGCAACTATGCCGCCGGCTCGATTTCAAAACGTTTGGGGATCGAAGAAGGCACTGCCATGCCGCGCCCGATCGTAGAATACTGCTATAAAGATGACGGCCTTGGCGATCCTTTGGTGACCGAAGAACATATCGCCGCTTTTGGTTGGGCCAGTCAGCAGGACATGGACGACATCATCGCGCTGGCGCTGCGGGTCAATGATTTCCTGTCCGGCGTTATGTTTGGTGTCGGCATCAAATTGGTTGATTTCAAAATCGAAATTGGTCGCGTGTTTGACGGTGATTTCCAGCGCCTTGTCGTGGCCGATGAAATCAGCCCGGACAGCTGTCGTTTGTGGGATATCGAGACAGGTCAAAAGCTCGACAAAGACGTGTTCCGCCGCGATTTGGGAAGCTTGACGGACGCCTATACCGAAGTGGCGACCCGCTTGGGGGTTATGCCCAAACAATCGACACCCATCAGCAAGCCGACCCTGATTAATTAATCAGTTTGGTCGATTATCCGGCTTTTGCTAGAATGGGCGCATTGAACCTAGGAGGTTTCGATGCGCCTTTTTCTTTGGTCCTTTCTTGTTTCTGCTGGTTTTGTGTCGCCCGGTTTTGCCCAATCGCTAGAATTTGACCCGGCTGATTTTGGCAAAATCGTCGTCGCACCACGGCAGTCAACGGACGGAACTTTGCTTTTGGAACAGGCCTTTGGGTCTTACCAAAACGAACCCGTTGCAAATTATTCCGAAAACAGTGCGGCGCGGGTTTTGGGGCGGCCCGTTGGACGGTTGGACCTGTTGTTGGCAAACGACAAATTGGCTTTTTGTACGGCGTTTATTGTTGATTCCAAACATATCGTCACCAACCACCACTGTATTCCGGGCACGGGCAGCTTTGACATCAAAGCGGCGCAACTGGTCATGGGTTACACCGATCAAGGGTTGGGGCGCGGCGCAGAGAAATTTCAGGTTTTGACAGACCCGGTTGATGGATCGCAAGAGCTTGATTTTGCGGTGCTTGAGGTGTTTGGCAATCCGTCCGAGACCTTTGGGAAAGTGCGCCTTAGCGATGCCGCCCCCACGGATGGAAGCTTTTTGTGGATCATCGGCCATCCATCTGGTCAAGCGCAACATATCAGTCGTGAAGGTTGTGCCGCCTCTGATCCTGCGGTGTCCCAAGAAGGCAAACTGGTTCACACCTGTGACACATTGACAGGGAATTCTGGATCTCCGGTTTTTGATATACAAAATCAATCTGTTATCGGGTTGCATCATGCCGGAGATAGCCGGACGGGATACAATTACGCCATCCCGATGCGGGCCATTTTAGATCACAGCCCGGTTTTGCGGGCGGCGTTACCCAAAGCAGCTCCGGCGCTGTCTGCGGCATTGGAACCTAGCGAAGAATGCACAGTCTCCTGGGAACAAACACCAAAAACAAGCTGTGCAGAGTTGGGAAGTTTCGTCGAAACCTGCGGCGATCATCCCATGGCATTGGCCGCCTCTGAATTGGCAGTTCAGATGTGCCGGATCGAGGCCGAGGAGGTTGAAGCTAAGCTCGATAGGCAGCAGTTTTCCGAGATCAAAGCATCAGTACGCGATTACCAATCTCAGGCGGACTTGCTCAGGTTGAGGATCAACAGCACCAAAGAACGCACTGATGACATTAGAAATTCTATCATCGAACGGCTGTTCGCCAGTGATCAAGTTGAGGTAAAAATAGTCTGGTTTGATACCGAACGGGACATGAATCCGCTGTTTTTGGATTTGTTTGATGCCTTCCAAGACATCGAAGGCCGGTTGCGCGACATTAAGTCGTTTAGCAACGATGTCTCGTATCATGATGGTCCACATTTCGTCGTTTACCATCCGGAATTGATGAAGGCGGCCCTTGTCACAGCTCAGGACGAAGGCGCGGCGCTTGAAGAGAAATATGATCAGATCACCAAACCCTTTTTTGATGCCGGAGGGGCAGCCAGTCGGGCAAAATCGGCTACGCCGTCACTTGAAGAGACACGGGAGCGGGCGAAAAGCTGGGGTGCTATGCGGTTGGCCGACGCCGAAGAACACCATGTCGATCTACGAGCAACGGACCGGGCGCTCAAAAAGCTTGACCTTGTTGTGGGGGCAATGGTTGAAAAACTTAACGGGTTGGAACAAAAGCCTAGGTTTTTGCAGGATGATTTGGAGTCCTTGCAAGCGGAAATCACCTTTTTACAAGAGATGTCGGAAATCGGCAAAACCGAGCTAAACAAGCGGCTGGACTCGATGTGGATATCCTATCGAAAAATCGACTCGTTGAAGGGGGAAAAGGACATTGCCAAGGTCGTGGAGAGCGTTGGGTATGGTGCTAAAACTGTGCGGGATGAGCTTATCCGGGGGCAACGCGCCTTGGAGAGAGCCCAAGGTGGTTTGGAGGCCGTGAAAGAGGCCATTGCCGAGGACGCGCGCGCCCGAGAGGAAGGATATCATGCCGAGGTTTTGTTGCGGCCAGACGGGTTTCAGGTCGCGCTTTTGCCCAAACTTCTTGATGCGACGCCGTACCTTACGCGGGTCCAGAAAGAAGATATCATGGCCTATGTGCAAGAGGCCCAGAAACATCCTGATCAACTTCCCGAGGTGCTTGAGGAGTTGCGGCTCAACCTTAGTCCGTATTGACCCGGTGTTGGCGTCGTGATCGCCCGAGGGCATGGTATTCTTTACTTGGCGGAAGGATGAGGCAGGCTTAGGCTGTTTGTAATTTTAGACAACAGGGAACATTGCCATGAGACAGGTTGTTACTGCCTTAACCTTATTGACCGGTATTGGCGCGTTCGCCGCTCAGGCATCGGCTCAGGCACCGGCTGAATTTGATCCAAATGATTTCGGAAAAATTGTCATTCAACCCCGGCAGGTCGCCGGTGGCGGAGGCGGCAGTGATAGCGGTGGTTTCGTGTTGGAGCAGGCGTTTGGTGATTACCAAAACGAGCCGATCATCGAGTATGGTGAAAACAGCCCCGCCGTTCGCCTTGGCCGGCCCATCGGGCGGCTTGATATGTTGTTCAACAATGGCAAAACCGGCTTTTGCACTGCCTTTATCGTTGATGATCAACATATTCTGACCAATCACCATTGTATTCCGGGCATGGATGGCGATCCGAGCGGTCAGGTTAGCGGCGTGCAAGCGGCGCAATTTGTCGCCGGATTTATCAAGCCGGGCCGCGCCGAGGGCACAGACCGGTATACTGTTTCGCCACAGATCGTCGAAACCAACCGTGAGTTGGATTACACAGTGCTGCGGGTTTTTGGCAATCCATCGACCAAATATGGCAAGTTGGAATTGGCTATGGCCGATCCCGAAGATGCTGAATTCCTTTGGATTATTGGGCACCCCCAAGGTCAGGCACAGCATATTTCGCGAGAAGGATGTGCCGCAGCGACACCAGCAATTTCCGAAGAGGGCAAGCTTGTTCATAGCTGTGACACGCTTGGCGGCAACTCTGGGTCGCCGGTTATTCGTCTCAGCGACAAACGGGTTGTGGGCCTGCATCATGCGGGCGACAATCGCACCGGATTCAACATGGCAATCCCGATGACGCGGATTTTGCCGCAAAGCAAAGTCCTAAAAGCCGCGGCCGGTGGGGCCGTTGTTGCCGCCGCGCCTGCGCCCGTTGCGCCACGGGCAACCCCGGTGGCGACACCACCACCGTCAACTGGAAACGCTTGTTCTGCACTTTGGAACGAAGCCAAAGCGGTTGGTTGTGCAGGCTACGAAGCCTATGTCGCAGAATGTGGGAACCACACCTTTGCGTCGATGGCACGCCGGGTGATTGAACGCGAATGTAGCATACCTACTGTGGCTCCCGCCGAAAGCTCTGACGGGACTGCGATCACCGTTAAAGCCAATGGCGGCGGCGATTATTTCGAAATTGCCGACGCGGTCAGCGCGGCACCAGATGGGGCTCGGATCGAAGTGCATCCCGGTCGTTATGCCAAGGGTATCGACGTCACTCGCCCAGTCGAGATTATCGGCGTGGGGGCGTTGAAAGACGTCGTTTTGGCCGTCAAAGACGATAACGTGATTGAATGGACGGCAAGTTCGGGTCGGGTGTCTGGTCTAACCATGATCCAAGAGGGCGGACAATATTTCGGCATTCACCTTGCGGGCGGGGCCATGATTTTGGAAGACAATGACATTAGTTCCAAAGGTCTGGGTGTGATTGGTGTGCGCGGAAACGAGGGAGGCACCATACGTCGCAACACCATTCATGACGGTGCGCAGGGCGGCATTTTCCTATTCGAAAAGGGCAAGGCCACCATCGAAGACAACGACCTCTTTGGTCATCGGCTTGCCGCGATTGAGGTCAAAGACGGTGCAGCGCCGATCGTTCGCGGCAACTCGCTTTATGACGGGGAAGGCAGTGGTATTTTTGTAAACGAAGGCGGAACCGGCCGTTATGAAAACAACACAGTCTACAACAATGCCTTGGCCGGGATCGAAGTCAAAGGCGGAAAAGACCCTCTGATCACCAGCAATATTGTACGAAACGGTCTTCAGGGGGGGATTTTGGTATCGCAAAAATCGACGGCCCGGATCGAAAGCAACACGATCTACGCCAACGCGTTTGCCGGATTGGAAATCAAATCCGGAGCCAACCCGGTGGTGTGGAACAACACCCTGCGCGATGGACATCAAAGCGCGGTCTATATCCATGAAGGCGGCAAGGGGGTTTTGGAAGAAAACATTATCCACAACAATGCCTTTTATGGAATTTCGGTGCGCGACCCCAATAGCCGACCAATCATTCGTGAAAACAAGATCTTTGACAATGTTTACGAAGGTATTCGCGTGCGTCTGAGTGCGGCGGGGACCTATGAAAACAATGATCTGAGCGGCAATAAGGCCGGAGCATTCCTCATCGAAGAAGACGCCGGCGAGCTGCTCCGCATGGGGAACAAAGAGTAGCTTTTGGGTTTTGGCCCAACGGCAAATGAAACGTCCCGGCTCAAAACCGGGGCGTTTTTTGGTTTTGGGTGGGTTTTTGCAGGAAATCCCCAAGAACCGTGGTGCTAGGGCTTGCATTTTCCGGCGCAATCGGGTTCCTCCGCAGCCAAACGGCTACAACTGTTTCAGACGTCAATCAGGAGGACGGTCATGAAGGTTCGGGTGCATGTGATGCTCAAGCAAGGTGTTCTTGATCCACAGGGTGAGGCCGTGCGCCACGCGCTGGGGGCTTTGGGGTTCGAAGGTGTATCTTCGGTCCGTCAGGGCAAAGTGATCGAGATGGAGCTGGCAGACGGCACCACCGAGGCCACAATTGGTGAGATGTGCGAAAAGCTGCTCGCCAATACTGTGATCGAAAGCTACCGGATCGAGCAGCTTTAAGCGCGTTTCGATCCGATCTAATATCCGTTCGGGCGTGTGAATGTGCCCGAATGACCACCGCCACTTTTCGCGCCCTTGATCCAATCCCAACACGAGGGTAGGGACGGGGCCACAGAATTTCGACCCAATTCTTGACCCAATTCTCGACAGGAGCCAGCCCATGAAAGCCGCCGTCATTGTCTTTCCCGGATCCAACTGCGACCGTGATATGGCCGTTGCCTTTGAACAGGCCGGTTTCGACGTCGAGATGGTTTGGCACAAAGAGACCGCGCTGCCATCGGGCATTGACTTGGTCGGCGTACCGGGGGGCTTTTCTTTTGGCGACTACCTGCGGTGCGGAGCGATTGCGGCGAATGCGCCGATTGTGCGAGACGTCAAGGCGTTTGGCGATAGCGGCGGCTATGTCCTCGGAGTGTGTAACGGCTTTCAGGTGTTGACCGAAACCGGGTTGTTGCCCGGCGCGTTGCTGCGCAACTCTGAGCTCAAATACATCTGTCGCACCGTTGCTCTGCGCGTTGATGGCGACAGCGTTTTCACCCAAGGCTATGACAAGGGCGAAGAAATCGCGCTGCCGATTGCGCATCACGATGGCAACTATCATGCGGATGACGCGACCTTGGATATGCTCGAAGGTGACGGCCGCGTGGCCTTTCGCTATACCGACAACCCCAACGGGTCGGCGCGCGACATGGCGGGAATCCTGTCGGCGAACAAGCGGGTGCTTGGCATGATGCCTCACCCCGAACGTGCGTCAGAAGCCGCTCATGGCAACGAAGATGGTGCGCGTCTTTTCGCCAATTTGACCTCTTTGCTCGCTACGGCGTAACCGCGATGGCTTGAGGCTGGGGCAGGGCGCGCGTATCCTGCCTGATATGTCAGAGACGTCTCCCACCCAAACATCCGGCCCCCGTCGGTCTGGCCCGTTATCGGGGCGGGTCCGTTGGGCGTTGTTGGTGCTTGTGGTTGTGGCCGTTGGCACGGTGTATTTTACCAACCGTTTGCTGACCCAACGTTTTACCGAAACGACGCAAAACCGGGCCGAATTGCGCTTGGCGCTTTATTCGGGGAACCTGATTTCAGAGCTGCGTCGAAACGCGATTGTGCCCCAGCTTCTGGCCCGCGACCCGGCGTTGATCGGGGCGTTGAACTCGGGAGAATACACCCAAAGCTCGCAACGATTGATTTCATTCGTTGATGAAATCGGCGCGGCCTCCTTGATGTTGTTAGATCGCGATGGTCGCACCGTCGCCGCCACGGATCGCAGCCGTTTGGGCGAAAACCATCGTCAGGATGGCTATTTTGTCAATGCGATCCGGTCCAACGCCACTGTATTTACCACAACCGAACGTGAGGCAGGAGGCTATCGCTTTACCTATTCCCGTCAGGTCGAAAGCGGCAATGAAACCATCGGTGTTATTATGGTCGAGGTCGACTTGGCCAAGTTCGAACGGGCCTGGGCGGGGATTTCGGATGCGGTGTTTGTCACCAACTCCGAAAGTGTCATCGTGTTGGCGACGGAACCGCGCTGGCGTGGCTTGACCCCGGACGCAGCGCTTGAACGCCAACCCCCCGACAGCGCCATTGAGCGCGCCATTCAAGCCACGACCGATTGGACAGCCAAAGACGCGGATGTCTATCTCAAGGGCGAAGCCGTGATGCGGGTTGATGGGCGGATTCCATTTCGTGGTTGGACACTGACAACCTTTACGACCTACGCCTCGGTACGTGAACGCGTGAACGCGTTTTTGGCGATAGAAATCATGGGGTTTGCGATTTTGGCGGCCCTGGTATTCTATGCCCTGTCGCGTAGAACGGCCGTTCGTATGGCGCTTTTCCAACGTGAATCCGCCGAATTGCGGGCGTTGAATGCGCGGTTACAGCGTGAGATTTCAGAGCGCGAAAAGGTCCAGAAGAACCTGGCCGTGGCCGAACAATCTCTGGCGCAAAGCTCAAAACTTGCCGCGCTAGGCGAGATGTCCGCGGCGGTGAGCCATGAGCTTAACCAACCGCTTGCAGCGATGAAAACCTATCTGGCGGGCGCGCGGCTTTTGCTGCGGCGCAACCGACCAGACGAAGCCCTAAGCGCGTTTCACCGGATTGATGATTTGATTGAACGCATGGGCGCGATCACCAAACAGCTGAAATCCTATGCCCGCAAAGGTCAGGAAACCTTTAGCCCCGTTGACATGGGGGCTGCCTTGGGGAGCGCGATGTCGATGATGGAACCGCAGCTCAAGGTGCGTCGGGTACGGATTTCGCGTATCCTCCCCGATGAGCCGGTTTTGGTCATGGGCGATCGCATGCGCATCGAACAGGTTTTGGTCAACCTCTTGCGCAATGCGCTCGACGCCACCAAATCAGTAGATGACCCGCAAGTGGAAATTATTTTGGCCTCTGGGGAAACCGCCACGTTAAGCGTGCGCGACAATGGACATGGGATTGAGGATTTGGATGCGCTGTTTGAGCCGTTCTACACAACCAAACAGCCGGGTGACGGCGTTGGCCTCGGTCTGGCAATTTCATCCGGTATTGTATCGGAACTCGGGGGTCGTTTGACCGCCCGCAATGGTGAAAACGGCGGCGCAGTGTTTGAGATGCAGCTTCCGGTTTTAAACGAAAACACGCAGGCAGCGGAGTAAGGGTAACATGGCAAACGCAATGAAGATCGCCATCGTCGATGACGAACAGGACATGCGGCAATCGATCAGCCAGTGGTTGGCGCTCTCCGGCTACGACACGGAGACCTTTGCCTCGGCCGAAGAGGCGCTTGGCACGCTTGGGCCGGAATACCCCGGGATTGTCATATCAGACATCAAGATGCCCGGCATGGACGGTATCCAGCTTTTGAAAAAGCTGATGGGATCGGACAGTTCGCTGCCGGTTATCATGATCACCGGCCATGGCGATGTGCCAATTGCCGTTGAGGCCATGCGCATCGGGGCGTTTGATTTCCTTGAGAAACCGTTCAACCCGGATCGCATGTCTGAGCTGGCCAAAAAGGCCACCAATGCCCGCCGTTTGACCTTGGACACCCGCGCCTTGCGGCGCGAGCTATCAGATGGTGGTCAGATCATGAGCAAGCTGATCGGGGCCAGCCCGGTGATGGAACGCTTGCGCGAAGACATCTTGGATTTGGGACAAGCCGACGGCCATGTCTTGATCGAAGGGGAAACCGGGACCGGCAAAACACTGGTTGCTCATGCGTTGCATTCGGTTGGCGCGCGGGCCGGAAAAAAGTTTGTGCTGATCTCTTGTGGGGCCCATGACGAAAACGCGTTGATGCAGCGTTTGTTTGGCCCGATGCAACCGGATGACACGCGGTTGCCCGCGATCGAAGAAGCCCGCGGCGGCACTTTGGTTCTAGAAGACATCGAAGCTCTTTCCGACGCGGCACAAGCACGTTTGTTGAGTGTTATCAACGATCAAGGCAACCCTCCTGAGACGCGGATCGTGGCGATTTGCAACCTTCAGGACGAAGGGCGCACCTGTGAAAGCGTCTTGCGGTCTGATCTTTATTACCGCTTGGCGGCGCTCAAAATTGTTGTTCCGCCGCTGCGATCGCGGGGCGAAGATATCCTGACGTTGTTCACGCGCCTGTCTGAACAATTTTCCGAGGAGTACGGTTGTGATGCACCGAAAGTGTCGGCGCAAGAAGCAGCGCAATTGTTGCAAGCGCCGTGGCCTGGCAATGTCCGTCAGTTGATCAATCTGGCCGAGCGCGCGGTGTTACAAGCGCGCCGTGGGCAGGGAACCATTGCATCACTTTTGATGAGCGATCACGATCAAATGCAGCCGGTGATGACGACCGAAGGCAAACCTCTCAAGGAATATGTCGAGGCATTTGAACGGATGTTGATCGACAACACCATGCGCCGCCACAAGGGGTCGATTGCATCGGTCATGGAAGAACTTTGCCTGCCACGCCGGACCCTGAATGAAAAAATGGCCAAGTACGGGTTGCAACGCGCCGACTATCTTTGACAGTAGCTTCGGCTCTTTGAGGAGCGGTTAGACGTCTTGCTTTTGGATCACCAAAAACACCATCTGTGATCCGGCTACTGGATGCCAAAATAAAAAAAGCCCCGGAGATCCGGGGCTTTTCTATTGGGTGGGGTTTTGAACTTAGTGAAGCAAGCGGCCCATGGCAGCGGCAACATCGGCCATGCGCGCCGAGAACCCCCATTCATTGTCATACCATGCCAGAACGCGGACCAAGCGGCCGCCGGTGACTTTGGTCTGATCTGGCGCAAAGATCGAGCTGGCGGTTGTGTGGTTGAAGTCGATGGAAACCTTCTTCTCCGGATCATAGTCAAGCACCATACCCATGTGGCCATTGGCGGCTTCGGCCATGACTTCGTTCACATCGGCAACGGTGACCTCTTTCTTGGCATAGAAGGTTAGGTCAACAGCCGAGACATTTGGTGTCGGAACGCGTACGGCGGACCCATCCAGCTTGCCTTTGAGGTTCGGAAGAACTTCGCCAAGCGCTTTGGCTGCACCTGTTGAGGTTGGGATCATCGCCATGGCCGCGGCGCGGGCGCGATAGAGATCGTCATGGCGGCGGTCCAAAGTCGGTTGGTCACCGGTGTAGCTGTGGATCGTGGTCATGATCCCGCTTTCGATGCCAATTGCTTCGTCCAAAACTTTGGCCAGAGGGGCGAGGCAGTTGGTTGTGCATGACCCGTTGGAAATCATCGTCTCACCCTTGACGAGATCGCGATGGTTCACACCGTAAACGACGGTCCGCTGAACGTTCTTCGCCGGGGCAGAGATCAGAACCGATTTTGCCCCCTGAGTTAGGTGCTGGTTGGCCTTGGTGCCGTCATTGAAATTACCGGTACATTCCAGAACAACGTCACAACCGGTCCAATCCAGCTCTTCCATTTTATAGGTCGACATGACGTCGATCGGGCCACGGCCCAGGTCCATCGAATTGCCAGAGACCTGAATGTTGCCGGGGAACCGACCGTGGACACTGTCGTAGCGCAGCAGGTGCGCGGCGGTTTCGATGGGGCCGGTGGCGTTGATCTTAACGACCTGAACATCATTGCGCGCAGATTCCGCAATGTGGGACAAGGTGCAGCGGCCGATGCGGCCAAATCCGTTGATACCTACAGTAACGGTCATGAATGCGGTCTCCTGGCTCGTGATCTTTGGGTGTGATCCTTGGCGATGCGTATACGGTGGGGCACCGAGGGGGCCAAGCAAAAAGTGTTTTCTGACAATATGTTAGCGGTAAACCTGCCGATTGCCACCTTGGTTGCGCTAACGAATTGCAAGGGTTTGCGTTAACGGAAAATCAATCCTTCGGGAAAAGACAGAATCGTTTCCCTGTTAACACTATGGCGCGATCCAGATAGAGTTGCCCAGAACGGGAAACTGGGGGTGTCTATGCATCCTGCGGATAAAGGAACAACATAGATGAGCGGATTGTTGGCTCTGTTGGATGACGTGTCGGCCATTGCCAAGGTTGCAGCGGCATCGGTGGATGATATTGGCGCGGCGGCGATGAAGGCGGGGTCCAAAACCGCGGGCGTCATCATTGACGACGCCGCCGTCACCCCAAAATATGTGCAGGGGTTTGCCCCGGCGCGGGAACTGCCAATCATATGGCGCATCGCACGCGGGTCGGTGATCAACAAGCTGGTGCTTTTGATGCCGGCGGTGTTGTTGATGGCGGCCTTTGCACCGTGGATGGTCTGGCCATTGTTGATCTTGGGCGGGGGTTACCTGTGTTTCGAGGGGGCGGAAAAGATTGTGCATGTCTTGATGCCTCATGACGACCATAGCGGCGGGCCAGACGGAAGTCATGACGTCAAAGACCCCAACCGGCTCGAAGAGGAAAAGGTCAAAGGCGCGATCAAGACCGACTTCATTCTATCGGCCGAGATCATGGTGATCTCGCTCTCGGCCATCGAAGCCCCCAATTTTTATATGCAGGCCGCAACACTGGCGGTTGTCGCGATATTGATCACCGCCGTGGTGTATGGTGCCGTGGCGATCATCGTTAAGATGGATGATGTTGGCCTGTGGCTGAATGAAAACGGCCGCATTGGAGCGACGCGGGCCTTTGGACGGGCGATTGTTCAGTTTATGCCTTGGTTGCTCAAAGCGCTGACCATCATCGGCACCGCCGCCATGCTTTGGGTCGGTGGATCAATTATTGTCCATTCGTTGCATGAGATGGGGTGGCATTATCCCGAGGAACAAATCCACCATATCGCCGTGGCCTATGGTCAGCAAAATCCAAGCCTTGAATGGTTGATCACAGCCGGTATTGATTTTGTTTTGGGCTTTCTTGTTGGGTTGGTTTTGATCCCGATTGGGACAAAAATCGTCGCGCCGGTCTATGGCAAATTGTTTGGTGGTGAAAACCAGCCGCAGTAAAAACCATCAACATCAAAACAAAAAGAGGCGCGCCAATCACTTGACGCGCCTCTTTTCTATCTCATGTCGCCTTTTACTGCGCGATAGTAGATGCAGCTTTGTACGCGGCGGTGAAGCCTTTCAAGGACATTTCCACAACGACCTTTTTGTTGGCCGCAACCGCGGGAACGATGGTGACCTCGGCTTTGGCACCGGCTTTGAAACGCTGGATGTCCTCTGCAGTCAGACCAACACGGGCGTAACATCCAATCTGGCTACAGAAAGAATAGTCATAGCGGCGCGCGGACCCACCATCGACTGTGATGGTTAGTTTTTGTGGCAGAAGAGTTTCCAATGGAACGATGAATGTGCCACCAGCAACGGCTTTTCCACCATCTTTGATTTTAAAGATATTGACCTCGGCGACGCTATTACCGGCGGCATCTTTGAGCAACTGGTACATCTGGCAGACATCATCGCCTTCGGGCACTTCCAAGCACTGCAATTGCCAGTCATCAAACCCGTCTTGGGTGTAGGTATTTGGGCCGGCCTGTTGTGGCTTGGGTGCATTTGGGTCTTCGCCCATATCCAATTCTGGAACATCAGCCTTGATAACAGCACCTTCCGCAACGTCAGCCGCTTCGTCGGCGACAGGTTGGGCAGGTTCTTCGCTTTGCGCAAATAAGGGTGCAGCAGTTACGGCTGCTATCAAAGACATGGTGAGAAGCGGTTTGTTCATGGAAATCCCCTGAAATCCGATCATTGCTGAAGCACCGATTAACATGATGAGACGGCGGTGTCAGTCCAGAAAAACCCGACCTTGCAGCAAGATGCGCGATTTGCCGCCCGTTTTCGAAATGTTCGTGAAATTCAAAATTTGGAGTTCCCAAAAGGAAAGGGGCCAGTGCGGCCCCTTTCCATTTCACTCCCTGTCGGACTGGCCGACTTTGTCATTGAGGGGACGCTACGAAAGTCTTGGCCGGGGGTCAACAGGTTTTCTCAGAATTTTCCATGTGAATTTCGCAAGATAGCAGAAAAAAAAGAGCCGCGCCCAAAGGCGCGGCCAGTCTGACAGGGAGGAAGTCTGTCCAGGGCAGGAGAGGACATGTCGCCCCGGAACTGCAGATGATACTGGCGAGCAATAGTTAAGGATGTATGTTTGCCACCGTACGCTTGTGGAGAACTTTGATGACAAATGGAACTTTCCTTGGTGGCGGTGGTCCAGACTACGCCGAAAAGCAATGGCTCAGCCATAAGTATGCCAACCGGCATGGGCTCGTCGCCGGGGCAACCGGGACTGGAAAAACCGTCACGCTTCAGATCCTTGCCGAAGGGTTTTCCAACGCTGGCGTCCCGGTGTTTATGGCGGATGTGAAGGGCGATCTATCGGGCATGGCCGTTGCGGGCAGCGCGGCGCACAAGCTTCATAATGCCTTTATGGAACGTGCTGAAACCATTGGTTTTGACGACTATATATATGACTCCTTCCCGGTAACGTTCTGGGACCTGTTCGCCAAGCAAGGCCATCCGGTGCGCACGACAGTCGCCGAAATGGGACCCCTTTTGTTGTCGCGTCTCTTGGACTTGTCCGAAGCCCAAGAGGGGATTTTGAATATTGCTTTTCGTCTGTCGGACGAAGAAGGGCTGCCTCTGCTCGATCTCTCAGACATTCGGGCCATGTTGGTCTGGATGGGAGAGAATCGCAAAGACCTGTCTTTGCGCTACGGCAACATCTCGACCGCGTCGATTGGGGCAATCCAGCGCCGTCTTTTGGTGATTGAGAATCAGGGCGGTGGCAATTTCTTTGGCGAACCGGCGCTGGCGTTGTCTGATCTCATGCGCGTTGATGAGGAGGGGCGTGGGCAGGTCAACATATTGGCGGCAGATGAACTAATGTCCTCGCCTCGGCTTTATTCGACGTTCCTTTTGTGGTTGCTGTCTGAGCTATTCGAAGAATTGCCCGAAGTGGGCGATCCGGAGAAACCCAAGCTGGTTTTCTTTTTCGACGAAGCGCATTTGTTGTTTGATGGTGCCCCCAAGGCTTTGGTCGACAAGGTTGAACAAGTTGCGCGTTTGATTCGCTCTAAGGGGGTTGGCGTTTATTTCATCACGCAAAATCCTGATGATGTGCCCGAAGACATTCTCGGCCAGCTTGGAAACCGCATCCAACACGCGTTGCGGGCCTTTACGGCGCGGGACAAAAAGGCGTTGCGCATGGCGGCGGAAACCTATCGGCCCAATCCAGACTTTGACACAGAGCAGGCCATTCGCGAAGTTGGCGTCGGTGAGGCCGTGACCTCAATGCTCCAGAAAAAGGGCGTGCCCGGTATTGTTCAACGCACGTTGATCCGCCCACCATCATCGCAATTGGGGCCAATTTCGGTTTCCGAACGTCGGGCCGTAGTGGCAGGGTCAGATTTGGCAGGGAAATATGATCAAACGCTGGATCGTAAATCCGCCTTTGAAATCCTGAAAGCGCAGGCCGAGGCCGCAGCCCGCGCCGCCGAAAAGGCCGAGGCCGAAGAAGAAGAGCTTGAGACCGCACAGCGCGAGTACCGGGCAGGCCGGCGCTATTCCGGAACCCGCGTGGCCCGATCATCATCGCGGCGCACTCGCAAAACCCAAAGCTTTGGCGATGCGATGACCAAAATGGTGGTCAAAGAATTAACCGGAACAACCGGGCGGCGCATTGTCCGCGGTATTCTAGGTGGACTTTTTAAGGGGCGGTAAGGAGACGTGCAGGGGAAACCCCTGCACATACTCGAGTTTATTATGATTGACGTAATCTTTTTTAAGTTGCTCTTGCTGAGCGAAATTCAAGTGATTTTGCTGGCAGTGGCCGTGGTTTATGTCGGCGGGTTTCTAGGTTTTTTGTTTGCAAACCACCAAATTCCCATGCGCCGGGTAAAGCATTGGTGTTATCTTGCCGGGGGCATTTTCTAATGTCGGCGGTCCAATTTGGGTGGTTGTACATTGGCCTCGAAGCCGAATATGGTTTGTTTTCCGCACTTTCGCTTGTGATTTGGGGAACGGCTGTTTTGTTTGGCTACTTGGTGTACCACATCAGTGCCGCAAGGAGCCTGAATATTACCGGCAGTCCCAAGAAAGCTTGGGCTGCCTTTGTTCCGTTTGGCGTTTTCTGGCTGCTGTTTGCGGGGAGGGACCATGGAACGACAAGCGATGACCACAAAAGATCCGGTTTTGGCAACTATGCGAATGACCCGGCTTTTGTGCTCATGGCCATAGCTTTGTTCTTCACAAGCCGATCGATTGACACATATTTGGAGAAGGTGGCGCCACCCGAATATGCGGCAGAGGCCGCCATTGTGAAACTGGCTGAACGTGGCCAAACGATCGAAGAGTTTTTTGCGCAAGAAGTCCTTTTAACGAGTCCCGGACTTCCTGAGCAAATCGACTATGGTTTAACGCTCCAATCCTTGTCGAACAGCGGTCAGAAATTATTGTTTCACTTTGTCGTCGACGGCCCAATGGATGATTTCCAATATGGTCACTTTCCTTGGCTGTCGGAACAGTATTGCCAGCCAGAAGTGTTTGGCACCGTTGTTGACAAAGGCGGGAGCCTGATCTTTTCTGTTTCCTCAAAAGAGGATCGCAGCCACAAGAATTACACGGTTTCCAAAACGGATTGTTCGATCTGACAGGTTCGTCACATTGTGCGACATCACCAAATGAAAAACGCCCGGAGCAAGGCCCCGGGCGTTTTCATTTCTAATGCTGGTGCGCTTTAGTTAGACGCCATTTCCTTTGGCAGACGGAAAGTCCACATCAGACCACCTTGGTTCAGGTAGTTGACCTTTTTGGCAACTTCACCACCCCAGAGTGGAACCGCGCCACCCCAACCGGACATGATCGACACATACTGTTCGCCGTCCTGTTCCCATGTGACTGGCTGACCGACGATGCCGGAGCCGGTCTGGAAGGACCACAGTTTTTCACCGGTTTCATCATCCAACGCAATGAACTCACCCTCGGGTGTGCCAAAGAACACCAGACCGCCAGCGGTGGTCATAACCCCACCCCAAAGAGGTGCATCGTTCTTGTATTCCCAAACCCATTCACCGGTGTCCGGGTCAATCGCTTTGAGGCTACCGATATGGTCTTCGTAGTTTGGTTTGATGGTGAAACCAGCCCCCAGATAGGCCGCGCCCTTTTTGTAGGAAATCGGCTCGTTCCAGATGTCCATGCCCCATTCATTTGACGGAACATAGAAGTTGCCGGTCTTTTGGCTAAACGCCATTGGCATCCAGTTTTTGCCACCCAAGAAAGATGGTGACGCAAAGATGACTTCACCCTTTTTACCATCAGCAGCAGCAGTTGGATCACCAGGGCGGTTGGCTTCGTTAAAGATCGGACGACCGGTCTCATCAATGCCGTCGGCCCAGCTGATGTCTTTGACAAAGGGGGCCGCCGAAATAAAGCCGCCATCTTCGGCCTTCAAGGTGTAGAAGAACCCATTGCGGTCTGCTGTGGCCAAACGCTGGCTGCCGTCGCGGGCGTCATAGGCGACCACTTCGTTCACACCATCATAGTCCCAACCTTCACGCGGCGTGGTCTGATAGTGCCATTTGATTTCGCCTGTGGCCGGGTCAATGCCGATACGGCTAGCGGCATAAAGGTTGTCACCCTTGCCGGAATTGTCCTGACCCGCGTCACGAAGCCAGCTGTTCCAAGGGGCAGGGTTACCGGCCCCAAAGATCAGCGTGTCAGTCCGCGCATCATACGAGCCACCCAACCATGTGGCACCACCACCGGTTTTCCACATGTCACCGGGCCAAGTCGCGTTCAGCTCACCGGTCATGGTCGATGGTTCGCCGTTTAGCGTGCCCATGTGACCTTCGATCACGGGTCGTTCCCAAACCATGTCGCCAGTGTTGACGTCACGCGCCTGAACCGTACCGACGATGCCAAATTCACCACCCGAGTTGCCGGTGATGACAAGGCCGTTCACAATCAAAGGAGCGGCAGTATAGGAATAACCTTCTTTGTAGTTGGCGATCTTGTCACGCCAAACAACGTCACCGGTCTTGGCGTCAAGCGCAACAATCCGGGCGTCCAGCGTACCAAAGACAACCTTGTCACCATAAATGGCAGCACCACGGTTGATCACGTCACAGCAAGGCAAAATGCCTTCGGGCAGGCGGGCATCGTACTGCCAAAGCTCTTTGCCGGTTTTGACGTCAATCGCATACATCCGCGAATAAGACCCGGTGATATACATCACACCGTCATAAATCAGCGGCTGGGTTTCTTGACCACGCTGCTTTTCCCCCCCAAGCGAAAAGGCCCATGCGGGCACCAAGCTTTTGACGTTGTCTTTGTTCAACGTGTCGAGCGGGCTGTAGCGCTGCAAGTGGCGGCCCATACCATTTGTGACCACCTGATCGGTGATGGTTTGGTCATTGGCCAGCATTTCTTCGGTCACATTGGCCATGGCGCCCGTGGCACCAATTAGGCTTACTGCGACAGCGGCGACGAATTTGTTCATGTCAGTCCTCCCGTGAACATTCAGTCGTGATGGGACCGCCCGACTAGAAGCTATCGAAAGCTGAGACGGTCTTCTCCCTAGCTCAACACTATAAAGAGAACGTGATTTCCCGGAACGCGCCATAGGTCGTACGACCCTTGCAGACTTGACAGGACTGTCGTGATTCGTCCCAGCCTAAAGGGGATTCGCCAAGATAAAGGAGTGCCAAGATGAGAAAATCGATTCTCTTATGTGTTGCCGCAATTTGCGCCGGTCCGGGGATGGCATTGGAAGATGGGCCACATGGTGTTTGGTTGCTAGACCAAGACGGTGTCCGCATTCAAATCGCGTCTGTAGATATCAAAGAGGGGGCGTATGCGCTGACGTTAGAAGATGCGCCGTTTACCGACCATTTCCTCTCTATGCGACCATTTAAATGCGTCGAGGGGCCGGAAATGCTTTGGTGCCATGTGCCATATCCATATGAAATAAAACGCGATATTTCGGTAGAGCCGACCGATTTAGAATATGATTTCCTCTTCCTGTGGAAGAAAGCCGGAAGCTATGGAATCGATATGTGGAACGGCGTTTACTATGAGCTGTCAGAGCAAGATGGCAACCTGGTTGGAAGTCTGCATGAGATGGACATGAACGTGTTGTCCGTACCACCAGAGGCTGGCGTTTTACGTCCTTTAAAACCGACTGATTTGGAACTGGGCGATCCGGACAGCCATTGGCTACCCAAGCTTGTAATCGGACCAAAAGGATGAACTGTGCAGGTCCTCAAGACAGTCAAAAGCCGCGCGAAACATCCGCGCGGCCAAGTATAATCATCCGGTAGGTTACTCAGAAATCTGTTTATTGTCCTGAGGGCTGATCGACCCAAGATAGGCTAGGATAAAGTCTTGAACTGTTCGGTCTTCAATGCCGACATGGCGCATTTTCGTTCCGGGCATAAACCCGTCATTGTCTTCCATCCATGCGCGTACGGCACCGGGTGTCCAAACAATACCCGATGCCTCCATTGCTATGGAGTAATCATAGCCCTCATAAGAGCCCGCCGCGCGATATAGAATGTTTTCCAAGGGCGGCCCATAAGATGGATCATCGGAATCCGCGGCATGACAGCGGCGGCAAGAGCGATCATACAACGTCTGGCCCGCATCAATTTTGATTTTCTCAAACACGTCGGCGGCCGCAGCGGGAGCAGCGGAAAATCCAACGAGGGGCAAACAGGCGACGGCCATAGTTAGAAAGCGGTTCATGCGCATTCTCCTTTTGATAAGCTTGGCATTGGCACAAGCATAATTCGGGGCCGGGTGGGCTAACTTGATGCATATCAACGGCGGGGCCCTGCATGGCCTGTCCAATGGTCGTATACCTATCCCAAGGGCTGCTGTTACGATTAGCTTAACAAGCCTAGGGAGGTTGGCATGTCATTTATGAAGGTTTTACGCGGGAGTGCCGCAGCTTTGATCACACTGGCCGGTGCCGCTTGGGCCGAGGCCCCGGTGTTGCGGGCCGCGGTGCTACAATATGGTACCGTGAACTGGGAACTGGACGTAATCAAGCACAATCAGTTTGACGCGAAAAACGGTTTTACATTGGAAGTTCAGGGGGTTGCGGGCGGTTCCGCAGCCAAAGTCGCTTTTCAGGGCGGCGAAGCTGATGTTATCGTATCTGACTGGCTCTGGGTTGCGCGTCAGCGCGCCGCTGGAAAGGATTTCGTATTCATTCCCTATAGCCGCGCGGTTGGGGCTTTGATGGTGCCCGGTGATAGCGACGCCAAGTCATTGGCCGATCTCAAAGGCCAGAAAATCGGCATCGCAGGGGGACCTTTGGACAAGTCGTGGCTGATTTTGCAGGCTTATGCCGAGCAAGAACACGGTGTTGACCTTGCCGGCGAAACTGAACAAGTCTTTGGCGCGCCGCCCTTGATCTTTAAGACCGCGCTCCAAGGTGAACTTGGTGGTGCCATCAATTTTTGGCACTTCTTGGCAAAAATGGAAGCCGGTGGGATGAAACCATTGGTGACTGTTGATCAGGCGGCCGAAGCCTTGGGGTTGGACACGCAAACCCCGCTTTTGGGCTATGTCCTCAAGGGTGATTTGCTGCGCGACAACCCTGAATTGGTGAACGCTATGGCAAACGCTTCGCGTAACGCCAAGGATTTGCTGGCAAAAGACGATGCGGAATGGGATCGGTTGCGCCCGCGGATGAAAGCCAAAACAGACGCGCAGTTTGACGCGCTCAAGGCCGGTTTCCGCGCCGGAATCCCGGATGCCGGGCCGGTTGACGAAGAGGCAGCCGCGAAAATGTTGGCATTGATGGCCAAGCTTGGTGGCGAAGACCTGGTCGGCAAGGCGCAAGACCTTCCTGACGGTATCTTTGTGCAGCCGGGCTCTTGATGGCTCTGCAATTGGTGCATGATCAACAAACGGACGGGCGGCCCGAGGTCGCCCGTATCGCGTTGCAACGTTTGTCTTTGGGTGGGCGTGCTATCCTCGGAAATGTCGAATTTTCTTTGCGGTCAGGGGACACATTGGCCTTAACCGGACCGTCTGGAATAGGAAAAACCAGCCTTTTGCGCATTTTGGCAGGGCTGGAAACACGTTTTGACGGAAATATCTCAAGGCCAGAAAAGATTGCAGTTGTTTTTCAAGAGCCTACACTTCTTTTGTGGCGGAATTTGATCGACAATCTATGCCTAACGCTTGGGGTGACAGGCGCTGAGGCCAAACAAGCGCTTGATGATGTCGGGCTGGACGGACGCGGAGCCTCCTTTCCCGGTCACCTCAGCTTGGGCCAACAACGCCGATTGTCTCTGGCGCGTGCTTTTGCCGCCAAACCCGAGTTATTGTTGATGGATGAGCCATTTGTCTCTCTGGATGATCATTTGGCCGACGAAATGATGTCGTTATTTGAAACGCTTAGGGCACGGAGTGACACCACAACCTTGATTGTGACCCATTCCGAGAGCGAAGCAAAACGGTTGTGCAATCGGGCGATACGCCTAGAAGGATCACCCGCCGTTTTGGTTTAGATTTGCAATTCAAGCTCTTGAATCAAGACGACTTAGCGCGAGAAGGGTCATATCCCCACATTGCTAGAGCCAAAAAGAAGATCGCCGCCAGGCAAGTCCATCCCAATGCGGCCAAATTCATTTGTTGATACAATGCAAATCGGATGAGTTCGACAGCGTGTGTAAATGGGTTTACTGCGCAAATATCGTGCAAAAGCTCAGAAGATTCTGCCATCTTCCACAGTGGATAAAGCGCAGAGCTTAGGAAAAACATTGGGAAAATGACAAAATTCATCACACCAGCGAAATTTTCTAACTGTCTGATGAAACTCGACAAAGCCAATCCTAAAGCGCCGAGCATGATGCCCGCCAGAAGCAAAGCTGGTAGGGCGTTTAAGTATCCCAAGGCAGGTAGAGTGATCCCAAAGAGCGCAGCGATTCCTAGAAACGCATAACATTGGAGAATCCCAATAAATGTCGCGCCGCAAAGCTTTGAAAACAAAAGAAACCATCGTGGTAACGGTGCTGTAAGCAACAGGCGCATTGACCCCATTTCCCGATCATAGACCAAAGACAAAGAGCTTTGCATGCCATTGAAAAGAAGGATCATTCCGCACAAACCAGGCAGGATATAGGTCTCGTAGGTGATGTAGGTTTGGTAAGGCGGTGTGATTGATAGCCCAAGTGCGGCGCGAAAACCGGCCGCAAAGACCAAAAGCCAAACCAAAGGGCGTACGAGCGCTGCAACAAACCGTTCACGTTGATGGACAAATCTCAGAATTTCGCGCGTGGAAATGGCCTGAAATGCAGTTTTATAGTGCGAAAATCCGGTCATACGGGGGCCTTGGTCTGGTCCAAAAACCATGTTCGCAAATCACGACCGTGACAGAGATTGCCCGCTGTGTCGTTTTTCAGAACCCGACCTTGGTGCAACAGAATCAGTTGGTCCGACATCTCAATTTCATCCGTAAGGTGCGTTGCCCAAAGGACTGTCATCCCCTCAGAGGCCAGCGCATGGACATGGTCGGTTATGTCCCGGCGGCTTTCCGCATCAAGCCCGACGGTGGGTTCGTCTAGAAAGAGCACTGATGGATCGTGGATTAAAGCACGCGCGAGTTCTGTCCGTCGGCGATGGCCACCGTTTAGGGCACGGACCTTTTCAGAGGCGCGTTCCCGCATGTTCAAACGGTCCAAGGCGTCCTCAATTTTCATTTCGGCCGGTTTCCCAGACAGCCCATGCAGCGCCGCGAAATAGGACAGGTTTTGGCGTACGGTTAGATCCAAATCCAAAGTGGGTTTTTGAAAAACAATCCCCATCTGTGCCAAAGCAGCCTGAGGCTGAGCGGACAAATCGTGACCGGCAATCGTTATTTCACCTGACTTGGCCGTCAAGAGGCGGGTCAGTAATGCGAACAGAGTTGATTTCCCGGCACCATTTGGACCCAGCAAGGCGGCAAAGAGCCCTTGGTCAACCGTTAGGTTGATGTCCTGTAGGGCCTGTTTTGGACCATAGGAAAACGATAGATTTGAAATCTGGAGTGTCATGACAATCCTGAGTTGGGTCGCCGCTCATGGCCACCCAACTGTGCCGTGTTTCGGCGATTATTCAATGGTGATTTCCAACCGTTGTGTTTCACCGGTCGAACCCGGAATTTTGAGATAATATGACCCCGGCTTGATTGCCAAAAAACCGATCTCCATTTCGCCGGCTTCATCAAACTCGACCGAATCCAAACCAAGAGGGCGGATTTCCAGCCCCTCCACGACGATTTCATCAATCCAAATGGCGCGGAAGAATTCCGGCCCTACCAAAGCCAATTCCTGACTGCCATCGCCCTGGATTTCGAACTCATAATAAGTGCCGGATTTGAGAACCCATGGGGCGGACGTTAGGGGGATGCCGGCGCCCAATTGGATCGGCTCGAGGTCTTCTTTGTTTTTGGCGGAAAGAACACCGGCAAGGCCGAATTTGTCATCATCATCGTCGTCATTATCCGCCAAAGCCCCAAAGGGGAGGGCGGCGGCGAGCACTGCCGTGAGGAGAAATCTATGCATAGTATTGGTCCTTTTTCGCGCGAAATATGCAAATTGAGGGAGTTTGGGATCAGTTTGTTGGCCGAAAGGCCGCGCCCCATGGAAAGCGTCCAACCTTGATGGTTTTTTCGGCTTTGCGGCTTGCGACATCGACCATAGTGACATCGCCTGACACGCCATTGGTGGTGAAAAGTTTGCTACGATCGGCGTTGAAATCCATGTGCCAAACGCGCCGCCCGACAAGAATGTAGTCTTCGACCTCATAAGTGTCGGCATTCACGACGGCCAAATGATTTGATGGTCCAAGGGCGACAAAAGCATGGGTGTCGCCTTGGGTGAGCTCGAACCCAACTGGTTGTACCCGGTCCGGGTGGACTCCTTTGACCTTGAACTCAATCTTGGCCTTTTCGGCTTGGGACGCGACGTCGAAAACAGTGATGGTTCCGCCGATTTCTGAACTGACCCAAAGCTCGCTGCCGTCTTTGACAAATTCCGCATGACGCGGGCGGCTGTCGACCAGTGTATTGGCGAATAGCTTTTGGGTGTCGGTGTCGATCCAATGGGCCATGTTGGTGGTTTCGGACGTGGTGATGGCGATCTTACCATCGGGGGAAACGGCCATGCCTTCGGGTTCGATGCCGACGTCAATTTGCGCGACAACTGTCCGTGATTGGGTGTCGACAACGGTGGTGATCGCGTCATCTTCGTTGGCGATATATAGATGTCGGTCATCCGGGTGGAGCACAAATTGTTCCGGATCTTCTCCGGAGGGAAGATCGTACAGGATCTCTCCGGTGGTCGGGTTCATCACCTGAACCGCGTCACTATCGGAGGCACAGATATACACAACAGAGTAGTCCTTGGAAAAGGTGATACCACGCGGGCGCTCCCCAGTTGCGAGGGTTCGCGACACTTCCAACGTTTCGAGATCAATGACACTAATCGTGTCATCTTTTTCATTGGTGATCCACATTTCATCGGCGCTGACCGGAGTGGTAGACAGAAGCAAGGCCGCAAGAACGGAGAGCTTTTTCATCGAGAGCTTCCTTTTTGAATGAGCGGGCGGGCGGGCCCGGAATGGTGAGGGGTTAGTTAAACTGCGTACAAGCGGTTTCGGGTTGATCGAGACCGAGCGTGTCTAACTCACTGCGTTGGTGTAAGAATCCCTCGAGCGGGGCCGAGGCCACAAGCGCACCGCGATGGGATAGGGTGATTGGTTGGCGCAACTGTCCGTTCCAGCTCCGATAGGTTAGGGGGCGGCCTTTAAACCCGGCCAGTTCGAATTGATCGGACAACAAAAAGGATCGAAGAGTTTGGGCATCTTGGGATTGCGTCCGCGTCACGGCCTCGCCAATTGAGCGGACCGCGGCCCAGGCGGCATAGTCGCGGGGCAACATCGCACGCCCGGCTTGCTCTTCAAAACGAGATTGCAATTGAGCCGCGCCCCATTGTTCAACAACGCGATCCCAGGCAGTGGCTATTAACCCTTCGGCCCCCGCAACCGGGCGCGGATGCCATGTGTTAAATGGAATGTAGCGGGCAAAATCATTGGCTTCATCCGCGACAACCAAAACATCATAGTCGCCAAGCTCTTGGGTAAAGAGAGGGACTTCTTGGGCGGCATTGCGGCGCATATCCGCATCAAAGGCCCAGGTCTTGCGCGCCTCTATCGCCATTCCGAATTTGCGCGCCGAGGCGTCCATGGCCGTCGCATAGGCTAGATCTTCGGGCTGTGTCCCTGCGATCATGGCGATGTCGGACCAGCGACGTTTGACAAAAAACTGCATCAATGCGTCGGTCTGCATCGCGCGACTGGGCAGGGTGTGCAAAAGGTTGGCACGGCAATGTTCACTGCGCAAAGCGGTGTCGGCCGCAGAGACGTTGAACACCAGGGCCGCGCTGCTTTGGGCCTGATCGGCCGCCGCGATGAGCTGTTCGGAGGGGGCGTCCAAAACTAGAAGATCCGTTTTGCTCAAGGCGTCTGATATTGCCAGAGAAAAGTCGCCGCCAATCGGGACGGTGGTGACCTCTAATATATAGTTTTGTCCTAGAAACCGGCCCGTGGTTGCATTGTCTTCCAATGCGAGCAGCGCACCTTGTGCCCCAAGGTCATGGGGAATCGGGTCGAGGTTTGACAACGTCGGCAGCTGTTCAACTTCTTGATGGATATAGTGAATCTCGACATCCAAGGCAGACGCTTGCGACGAAATACCAATGATCGCAGCGCAGGCTGCGGTCAAAAACTTGTTCATGGTGTCCTCCCGTTAGCGACTAAGGTACGCGCTGGTTAGGCAGGCTCAATACGACCTACGTCGGAAATTGGCCTCATTAGGACGGGCTGCGCGACACGAAAGTCCAATGGTGCTTGTGGCGGTGCTTGGCCTACTCCTTGAGCAACGGGAACGGAGACGATCCGGGAGGAGACATCATGACCAAACTCAAACTACGCACGGCTGTTCTTGCGGCCTCGACATTGATTATTACACCGGGGATACTCGCACCAGGGCTTGCTCAAGCGCATGGTGATGTTGCACCCCAGGCGGTGGACACTACTGGCTTGCCGGAAACCGGTGAAGAATGGCTGACGGAAAACCCTTATCGCGTCGAATCTATTGGGGAAGAGGCATGGGCCCTAGCCGTTGAGATCGGGTCATCCGGTTACAATCAGAACTGCGCGCGCTGTCATGGTCTCGAAGTGATCTCAGGGGGGCTTGCACCCGATTTGCGCTTTCTTGAGGCCGAAGAATATGGCGACGAGTGGTATGTTGAGAGGTTCCAATTCGGCTACACGCAAAACGGAATCACAAAAATGCCGGCCTTCGGCGAGTTGCTAGGCCAAGATGCGGCCTGGGCGATCCGGACCTATATCGAAACCCGTCCTGATGATGATTCGATGGCAGATGCGGCAAGTGAGCTGAAAACCATTCGTGATGCTTTGGCGGCCGGTGGTGCAGATGTCGATAGCATCAAGGCACGATTGGATGACATTGCTGCCAAGATCGAAACTGTGTCTGGCGCTCCTATTGCGGACAGTGCGGCAAGCCGGGCGGCCAAGTTGCTAGACGGAAGTGATGAAGGCATCACCCGCGCTGCCGAGGCCTTGACCATTGGGCTGTCAGCGGCAAACTGATCGGGTTGAAGTAAGGGAGGAGGGCCGATCACATGACCGATCAGAGGAGAGCGGGCTCAAATCTCATGCATGAGATTTGCAAAAGTTTTGCAAAACTTTTGCGCGCGAAGCTGATGGTCTGCGCAACAGTTTTGGTGGTGCCCGTCGCAGGGGTCGCCGCTGACCCCTGCGCCGATTTTGCACCTCAGCCTAAACCGCAAAACGCTGGTCGCGACATTGTGGGGCAGGAGCTCGATCAGATTATTGATCAAGGGTTTATGACTTTTGCGCTTTATTCGGATTATCCACCCTACTCTTGGCAAGACAAGGGCAAGGCGCGCGGTGTCGATGTTGATGTCGCGCGTTTGGTTGCCGAGTATATCGGGGTTGAGCCACGTTTCAAATTCGTGGCTGCAGGTGAAAATCTAGAAGCAGATTTGCGCAACAATCTTTGGAAAGGTCCAATCGTTGGTGGCGCGGTCAGCAATGTTATGATGCGCGTCCCCTATGATAGTGCGTTTCGTTGTCGGGTTGAGCAGGTGGTCTTTCCCGGTCAATACCACGACGAAGGTGTGGCTATTGCTTATTCGACAACAGCCTATGAAGAGGATGACAAACCGGTTCCGGCCTATTTTCGATTTGACACAGTTGCGGTCGAAAACGATTCTATAGCCGACTTTTACCTGACCAGCCTTGGGCGCGGTCAAACCGCCAAGGGCGTGCGCCGTTTTGAGACCATGGCCGAGGCCATGGAAGCCCTAAACAAGGGGGACGTCATGGCGGCAATGGGCCCTCGGGCGCAGTTGGAATTCCACGCAGGAGATAGCGTTGCTATCCATGAACCGCCGCTGCCGGGTTTTTCTCGTGCCAGTTGGGTATTGGGGACCGGCGTACATTTTGCCTATCGACCTTTGGCCTATTCGGTTGGCGACGCCATCACCGAAGGCCTGTCTGATGGCCGTATCGAAGCGATTTTTCACGACTACGGCCTCAGCTTTCATCCACCGCAATGGTGAAATTCAACCCATGGCTTAGGCCATTAGTCTAATATGCCCTTTGGGGCAGTGCGCCTAGGCTTGGCGCTAACGGAAAGGATAAAACCATGCATATGAGCGATTCCCGTGAGATCAACGCACCCACGTCGGAAGTGTGGGCCGCGATCCTGGATGCAGACGTTCTAAAGCAATGTGTTCCGGGCTGTACCGAAATGGCAGGCAATGCCAGTGACGGGTTCGACGCCACAGTTGTACAGAAAGTCGGACCGGTCAAAGCGACCTTCAAGGGGCATGTTACCCTGTCGGATCTAGATGAACCCAACAGCCTGCATCTCGCTGGTGAGGGCAAAGGCGGGGCCGCTGGTTTTGCCAAAGGCGGTGCCGATGTGACCCTAACCGCGACTGAAAATGGTGGGACTTTGTTGCATTACGAAGTCGAGGCAAAAGTAGGCGGAAAATTGGCCCAGTTGGGGAGCCGTATCGTCGACGGTTTCGCCAAAAAGATGGCTGACCAGTTCTTTAACAACTTTAAAGACGCCGTCGAAGGCCCATCCGAAGAGGGTGAGGCCAGCGAAGAGACTGGCGAAAAGAAAAAGGGCTGGCTCAAACGTATCGTGAGCTAAGCCAAGGAAATGACCCCCGGAGAATTGCTCTGGGGGCACGAATTTAGACTTCAAGGGAGGAGAGAAATGACAGAAGTGACCATGGTGGTGAACGGCAAGTCCGTCACCAAGTCGGTCAAGGGCAATACGCTCATGACCGAATTTCTGCGCGAAGAGCTTCGATTGACTGGCACCCATGTGGGCTGTGACACCTCACAGTGTGGTGCTTGTGTTGTGCATGTGAACGGCGAAGCGGTCAAAAGCTGCACAATGTTCGCAGCCGAGGCCAATGGCGCCGAGGTGAACACCATCGAAAGCATGGAAAACCCAGACGGCTCTCTTGGGGTGATCCAACAGGCGTTCCAGGATCATCACGGCCTTCAGTGCGGTTTTTGCACCCCCGGCATGGTGATGTCCGCGGCTGCGCTGCTCAAGGATAATCCAAAGCCAAGCGAAACCGAAATTCGCGATTACCTTGAAGGCAATATTTGCCGCTGCACCGGGTACCATAACATCGTGAAATCGATCATGGCCGCCAGCGGTCAGGATGTTTCGAACATCGCGGCTGAATAAGCCCACTTGATTTGAGTTCGCGGCGGGGAGGCCCGCCACGGGAATGATTTCCGTAAGATGGGGGATACCCCCGTCGACCCAAGGGAGGGAACAGACCATGCCCAAGGATCATGGCATTGGTGCAAGCCCAAAGCGGCGCGAAGACGTCCGCTTTTTGACTGGCACTGGCAATTATACTGACGATATAAACGTTTACGGCCAAGCCTACGTTTATTTCCTGCGCTCCGACATGGCGCACGGCAACATCAAAAACATCGACACATCCGCCGCCGAAGCGATGTCCGGCGTGGTGAAAATTTTCACCGGCGCAGATTTCGAAGGTGTGGGTGGCATTCCCTGTGGTTGGGAAATCACCGACAAGAACGGTGACGCGATGCAGGAACCGGCCCACCCGGTTCTGGCCATTGGCAAGGTGCGCCATGTGGGCGACCCGATCGCAGCCGTCGTGGCCGATAGCCTCGAAGAGGCCCGCAATGCTGCCGAAGCCATCGAGGTCGATCTAGAAGAGCTGCCGGCCGTTGTCGACATGAAGGCCGCGCTGGAAGATGGCGCAACCAAAGTGCACGACGATCTGACAAGCAACCTGTGTTATGACTGGCAATTCGGCACGGAAACCGCGGAAGTGGATGCGGCCTTTGCCGGGGCGGCACATGTCACCACGCTGGAGCTAACCAACAACCGTCTGGTGGCCAACCCGATGGAGCCGCGTGTCGCTGTTGGTGATTACAACCGGGCAGGTGACCATTCGACCCTGCACACCACGTCGCAGAACCCGCATGTGATCCGGCTCTTGATGGGCGCGTTTGTCTTGGGCATCCCCGAGCACAAGCTGACAGTTGTGGCCCCCGATGTGGGTGGCGGGTTTGGCACCAAGATCTTCCACTATGCGGAAGAAGCCTTTGTGACCTTTGCGGCCAAAGCCTGTAACCGCGCGGTCAAATGGACCTCGTCGCGTTCAGAGGCGTTCATGTCTGACGCGCATGGTCGTGACCACGTATCCAAGATCGAACTGGCGCTGGATGCTGACAATAATTTTGTTGGGCTGCGCACGGATACCTATGCCAATATGGGCGCCTATCTGTCGACCTTTGCCTCCTCGGTTCCGACCTGGCTGCATGGCACGCTGATGGCCGGTAACTACAAGACGCCCGCCGTACAGGTGAACGTCAAGGCGGTGTTCACCACCACGGTTCCGGTGGATGCCTATCGTGGCGCTGGCCGCCCCGAGGCGACCTATCAGCTGGAGCGGTTGATCGACAAAGCCGCGCGTGAACTAAGCGTCGATCCGATGGCACTGCGCCGTCAGAACTTCATCACGTCCTTCCCATATGCCACCCCTGTCGCGGTGGAATATGACACCGGTGACTACAACGCCACCATGGACAAGATGGAAGAGCTGATGGACTTCCCGGGTTTTGCCGCACGCCGTGCCGCGTCGGAAGCCAAGGGGATGCTGCGTGGCCGTGGTGTGAACTGTTTCATCGAGGCTTGCGGGATTGCTCCGTCGAACCTAGTGGGGCAGCTTGGCGCGCGGGCCGGTCTCTATGATGCGGCGACTGTGCGGGTGAATGCCACCGGCTCGATCAGCGTCATGGTTGGGGCGCATAGCCATGGCCAGGGCCATGAAACCGTGTTCCCGCAGGTTGTGGCCGAGATGCTGGGCATCGATGAGGGCATGATCGACATCGTACATGGTGATACATCCAAGATCCCATTTGGCATGGGGACATATGGCTCGCGGTCGCTCGCGGTCTGTGGATCGGCCATGGTTCGGGCGACCGAGAAAATCATCAACAAGGCCAAGAAGATCGCGGCCCACCTTCTCGAAGCGTCTGAGGGCGATATCGAGTTGAAAGATGGTCAGTTCTCGGTTGCAGGGACGGATAAATCCGTGGCTTGGGGAGATGTGACTTTGGCGGCCTATGTGCCCCATAACTACCCGCTCGAAGACATTGAGCCAGGCCTCGAAGAGACCGCGTTCTATGATCCGGCCAACTTCACCTATCCAGCGGGCGCTTATGCGTGCGAGGTCGAGGTGGACCCGGAGACCGGCAAGGTGACCATCGAAAAGTTCGTTTCGGCAGATGACTTCGGCAATGTGGTCAACCCGATGATCGTCGAGGGCCAAGTGCATGGCGGGATCGCTCAGGGCATCGGTCAGGCGCTGTTGGAAAACTGTGCCTATGATGAAAATGGTCAGCTGTTGAGCGCGTCCTACATGGACTACGCCATGCCGCGCGCCGATGATTTGCCGCATATGGCAAATTACGTGGTGGATCATTCCTGCCAGACCCCATGCACCCACAACCCGCTTGGGGTGAAGGGCTGTGGTGAGGCCGGTGCCATCGGCTCCCCGCCGACCGTTGTGAATGCGGTGCTTGATGCGTTGAACTCGGGCAACCACAATGTCGAGCATATCGACATGCCGGTGTCGCCGAGCCGCGTTTGGGAAGCCATGAACGGCTAATGGATGAGAGGTGTGGTCCGGGGGCAACCCCGGACCCCCGGAGTTTATTTGGCAAGATGAAGAGGCGAGAGCCGCTTTGATTGCCAAGGGAGGAATGAAAGAATGTATTCTTTTGACGTAGAGCGTCCGACCAGCGTTGCAGATGCAGCCACCGCGTTGGGCAAAGAAGATGCACAGGCATTGGGGGGCGGGCAAACGCTTATCCCAACCCTGAAACAGCGCTTGGCATCACCATCGGTTCTGGTCAGCTTGTCTGGCATTGATGAGATCAAAGGCGTTTCGTCTGATGGTGGCAAAATCACCATTGGCGGCGGCACAAATCACGCGACCGTTGCGGCAGAAGCGGGGGCCTATGCGGCGCTGGCGGATCTCGCCAACAATATCGGTGATCCTGCGGTGCGCAACCGAGGGACAATTGGCGGCTCTTTGGCCAATAATGACCCCTCGGCCTGTTACCCGGCAGCTGCTTTGGCGTCTGGTGCGACGATCACCACCAACAACCGTGACATCGCCGCGGACGATTATTTCCAAGGCATGTTCACCACGGCGCTGGACGAGGGCGAGATTGTCACTTCGGTTAGCTTCCCGGTGCCTGAGGCCGCGTCCTATCAGAAGTTCGAACAGCCAGCGTCGCGTTTCTCGCTCGTGGGTGTGTTTGTTGCCAAATACGCTGACGGTGTGCGCGTCGCTGTGACAGGTGCCTCCGAAGAAGGTGTGTTCCGGTGGAGCGAAGCCGAGGCAGCGCTTTCGGGCAACTTCAGCGCCGATGCCTTGGAAGGGCTTTCGGTATCGGGTGATGGGATGATCTCAGACCTACACGGGTCGGGTGATTACCGCGCTCATCTGGTGAAGGTTATGACCAAACGGGCCGTTGCCGCCGCGAGCTAAACCTAATGAAATGATTATGAAACGCCCCGCAAATTTGCGGGGCGTTTTTTTATCAATGGCTTAGATGGATGTCTTAAAGTGATCTCATCACTCGGCCGGAACTTGATTGGGATGGCCGGTAACACGCGGGGCGCGTTTTGCGGCTTTGGCCTTGAGGATCAACGGCACACATTGTTGGTCATCATCGTGAATGGTGACGCAGTCCAGACATTGAAAACATTCGTCATACTGAATCGCCCCAGTTTGACGAA
Source organism: Pelagimonas sp. (assembly GCF_058892305.1). Classification (NCBI taxonomy): domain Bacteria; kingdom Pseudomonadati; phylum Pseudomonadota; class Alphaproteobacteria; order Rhodobacterales; family Roseobacteraceae; genus Pelagimonas; species Pelagimonas sp. The sequence goes on along the minus strand of NZ_JBZXVN010000016.1, from coordinate 18,447 downwards.
TAGCACCGTAGTTGCATTTCACTTTGCACAATTGGCAGGGGCTACCGCATTCTATCCGGCGCGGAATCCATTTGCGGATGCGTAGGAAACCACCGATCGCCATCAATGCACCCAATGGGCAAAGATAGCGGCAGAAGCCTTTGAAAACAAACAAGCCTAGGACCAACCAAAGCGCAGCATAGGCGACATAATACCATTCACGCACAAAGAAGGTTGTGATCGCGGTTTTGAACGGTTCAATCTCCGCCGCTTTGTCCATGTGTTCGGGGGCGTAAACCGTGACCCCGATCAATCCGGCCAAGGCAACATATTTCAGCTTTTTAAGGTGTTGGTCGATGTGGCGGGGCACATCATAGGTCGGAATGCGCAGCAAACGACCGATATGATGCAGAAATTCCTGCATTGCACCAAAGGGACAGAGCCAGCCGCAAAACAAACCGCGTCCCCAAAGGACAAATCCAACAATGGCCGCTATCCAAACCAAGAGCGAAAATGGATCATAGAGCAGGAAAGCAAAGCTGCCGCCGGTCATGGCTGTTTGCAAGGATGCCAAAGGGGTCACGATAGACAGTTGCCCTTGGCCCCACCAACCAACGAACCCCAAAACCGCTGCCAGAACCGCCAATCGAATGGGGGTAAAGGCACCCAATCCTGCAAGGCGAGATTGGGCAAACAGCAGTGATGGAAGGAGGACAGCCAGGCCAATCGCCAGTGTGATCAGGTCGTTTTGACGACTGCGGATTGCTTCTTCGAAGGGCGACAGGCGCTCAACTTTTCCGGGACGGGTAAAGAACCGAGCATCGGTGCTGTGCTCAACGGCGAGCGTTACAGACCCGGTCTCAGGTTGGAACATACCATGTTCGCGAATGGCGGTAACATTCATGGTCCAAGGCGACGCTGGATCAAAGCCAAGCCGTCTGTCGGTGCGCAAAATCAGCGCAACACCATCATGAAGCTCATCCGGAGCATCGTCATGCAATTCAACAAACAAATCTGCATCACGCAGCGCGATCGGAAAACCGCCTTGTTCTGCACCGATCCAATCCGGGGCGGTATTTCGTACAAAGTCCGGTGATACCAGCCCGTGGCGAGCAGTTTCGACCACCAAGATTGGCTCATCAAAGGTTGAGATCGACGTAAAGAGGTCGAGTTCTTCCAATGTGTCCTCTGATAGCAAGGCGCGCGCAATCGAGCTGGGCCCCAGATCGGCCACCCAAAGGTCGAGGTAGGGGGCATCAGGGAAATCAACAGCGTCGGGATCGTCGTCTTCCCAAGTTGTTCCCTTGAAAAGCTCCTGAACCTTGGCGTTTGAAACAGTGTGGCGGTTGATCAAGCCCTGTTCGACCGCATCTTGCCAGCTAAGGGGTTCATTTATGTCAGGATTTGGGAAGGCCGGAGGGCCGGAGGCAATCCCGCCCATTTTTTCGCGCGCGACCTGAAGGGCCGACGCCAATATCGTTTCATGGGCGATCCGGACCGATGCCGTGGCCTTGGTGACACCGTCCAAATAGACAAGACCACTGCCATCTGAACCGCTGCCATAGGGCGTGCCGACAACAAGGCTATCTGAGATGGAATGGCCGCGATATTGTTCAAAAAACGCGTGAAAAGGAGCTTGGCCAAGACCGGATACGAAGATTGGCTCATTGTGGTCAATCAACTGAACGTCCAAAAACCGCCCCTCAAGGTCTAAGACCACCAAAATATTGATAGGCGCGCCGGAAAATCCGGGTAGCGGGGCCATGGGTTCGGTTTGAAAAACATAACCTGCGTGGGCACCGCCAGAGTTTAGCAATTCGTAAATGCCGTCATCAGATAGCTGTGCGCCAAGCGACATAGGGGCAAATATTCGGGCGCTGATGTCTTCCTCGGTCGCGGGCTCGGCCCAAAGGCCAAATGTGCTAAGACACCAAAGGATGGTTGCAAGGAAAAGTGTATGTTTCATGCACAAAATCTAAGCAGCCGTCGCCGCGCCAGATATGCGACCTTGGTGCAAGGGGCAGGGCAGGCGCGTCACGATATGGTTACTGTTAGGGAGACAAAAATGACAGCAACCACCCGAGCACCGGCTCATATCACCGCCCTGTCTTTGTTGGGTCTTGGCATTGTTTGGTATGTTGCCGCGAAAATCGGCAATGATCCCGATATTTTGCCTGGTCCGGCGGCTGTTTGGCAGGTGATTTTGTCGGAAACTCAAAATGGCAAGCTTTGGTTTCACATGTCCCAGACCTTTGGACGTGTGATGGCTGCGTTTTGTTTGGCCATGTGCGTTGGGGCGGCGCTGGGAATTTGGCTCGGGAGCAGCCCGCGCGCCAATCGCTGGCTTGATCCATGGGTGACAGTGATGTTGAACTTGCCGGCCTTGGTGATCATCGTTCTTTGCTATTTGTGGATTGGCCTCAACGAGTTAGCGGCCATAGTTGCGGTTGCTCTTAACAAAACCGCCATGGTGACTGTGACCATTCGTGAAGGTGTGCGCGCCCTTGATCGCGGAGTGGGCGACATGGCGCAGGTCTATCGCATGTCGTTGTGGAGCCGTTTACGACATGTGATTTGGCCGCAACTTGGCCCCTTTGTCGCCGCCAGCACCCGCAATGGTTTGGCCGTAATCTGGAAGATTGTTTTGGTGGTCGAGTTTTTGGGGCGCTCAAATGGGGTTGGCTTTCAGATTCACTTGTACTTCCAACTCTTTGATACGGCGTCTGTTTTGGCCTATGCAGTGAGCTTTACAACCGTGATGTTGGCGGTTGAATACCTAATCGTGCAACGGTGGGAAGCGCGGGCTACGGCATGGCGAACAGCCTAGCAAAAATAGAAAAACGCCCGCGACATGGCGAGCGTTTCTCACTTGGGCTCTTGATGGCCCTGAATTCCTCAGTCTGTCAGTCTGGCCTTTGGGCCGCTTTTAACACCTAGTCGTCGTTTGAGACAACCAATCGCAGGTGCCCGCGTTTGATTGTTGGGGGACTAGATTTGCCCTGAATGGCTTTGCCAACTTTGGGCACACCTTGTGATTTTGCGGCGTCCTCTGTCGCTTTTTTGCTCATCATGCCCCGGAACGGCGTCGCAGGTTCGCGAAAGGCACGCTCTGGTGTCGGCTCTGGTTCGGTTACTTTGACCGGGCGGCGATCAATAATACCGGAAGACACAGCCTGTTTGACCGCTACATTTGTGATGGTGAAACGACGCGGCGTGCGCCCGATTTTACCGTTGCTGACAAACACACCCAAGGCGCGGCTCATATCGCCAAAGTCAGAGCGCAGCGGCAAGAGAAGCATGTGACCTTCGAGGTCGGGCTTGCCAAAGCCACCTTCGGCTTTGAGATCAATCTTGATGATCGCCGGATCACCGAAAAGCTTTGTTACAGCCTGACCAAAACGGTCGCGATCAGATGGGGCAATCAGGCTAGAGAGCGGCATGCCAGCGATCTGCATTCCCATCAGGTCGGACAAATGGGAGCCAGCCACGCGAATTTTGGCCATGCTGGGCGCAATCCGTTCCATCAAAAACGCATACTCAAGGGCGTTTTCCATGCCGCGCGGGTCAATCTGGCTGCGCAGCGGCACTTGATTGTCCTGACACAGGCCAAGCCAATAGGACTCTACGTTGCGTAGAGGTGCCAGTCTTCTGTTTTTGTCGCGTTCAGACATCTGCACGATATCCCGACCGTTTCCACCATTGCCCAACATGTTTCCGCTCCTATCGTCTGGCGCGTCGTTGGAGGGCCCCCGTCCACCAAGCCTGCGTAATCTTCGTTACTGAAGTATTACTATCAGAGCTTTGACGCAAATTCGCCTCAATTGTGTCCTATAGGTTAACACAACCTTCAGACGCTTGCCTTGAGGGCGAGGAGCCGATACCCCATTTCAGGCACAAGTGGAGGCTCCTTATATGCGGCAATCAATGACAGGGTTCGCGAGCAAACAAGGCTCTGGACATGGGTTTGTCTGGGGGCTGGAACTGCGCGGCGTCAACGGCAAGGGGCTTGACCTTCGCTTACGATTGCCAGACTGGATTGAGGGACTGGAAATTGAGGTTCGAAAACGCCTAAACGCGGCGCTAAGTCGCGGAAATATACAGGTTTCTTTGCGCGTATCTTCCGAAGGGAGCGAGGGGGCCCCGCGGCTGGATACCAGACAGTTAAAAGCCGTTCTAGATGCCATGACCGAGATCGAAAATGAGGCGATGAACAAGGGGCTGTCTTTGGCACCGTCAACCGCCGCCGATATCGTCGGATTGCGCGGGGTTTTGACCACCGAGGCGGGGGATGTGGACCATGCCGCGTTGCGTGCCACAATTTTGACCGATTTTGACCATGCTGTGTCGGATTTCAAAAAAATGCGCGATTCAGAGGGGCAAAAACTTGCCGAAATCCTTGATCGGCAGCTGTCTGAAGTCGACTCATTGGTTAACGAGGCGGCAAATCTGGCAGAAATGCGCGCGCCGCAACACGCCGAGCGACTCAAGATTCAATTGGCCCGCGTTCTTGACAATGTGGATGCCGTTGACGAGGCGCGTATTGCGCAGGAATTGGCCATGATTGCGGTCAAGGCCGATGTGACCGAAGAAATTGACCGTCTGAATGCCCATGTCGCCGCCGCACGCGAGTTGATGGAGACCAAAGGCGCGATTGGCCGGAAATTCGACTTTCTGATGCAGGAATTTAACCGTGAGGCGAATACGCTGTGTTCAAAATCCGGCGATGCCGAGTTGACGCGCCTGGGTCTGTCGCTCAAGACGCTGATCGACCAGATGCGCGAACAAGTTCAGAATGTGGAGTAAGACATGAGCGACCGCCAAAACAATCGGCGTGGCCTACTGATTATCCTGTCTAGCCCGTCGGGCGCCGGCAAATCGACCCTGTCGCGCCGGTTGCTAGACTGGGATCCGAGCCTGAGTTTTTCCGTTTCGGCCACCACACGGGCGCCGCGCCCCGGTGAGGTAGACGGTGAGCATTATCATTTCCTGCAAGAGGATGCCTTTAAACGGCAAGTGGCCGATGACGGTATGTTGGAACACGCCCACGTATTTGGAAACTTCTACGGCTCGCCCAAAGCTCCGGTTCAAGAGGCGATTGAATCCGGCCGCGATGTGTTGTTCGACATTGACTGGCAAGGCGCGCAGCAGATTGTGAATTCCTCGCTTGGGCAACACACGCTTTCGGTGTTCATTCTTCCGCCATCTATCGTTGAATTACGGCGCCGTTTGATTGGCCGTGGACAAGATAGCGATGACGTGATTGCCAAACGCATGCAAAAAAGCTGGGACGAGATTAGCCATTGGGGCAGCTATGACTATGTTTTGGTGAATGACGATCTTGACAAGACATTTGCCGATCTGAAAACCATCGTCACAGCCACACGCCTGCGTCGCTTGCAACAGCCAAGCCTTGTTGAACATGCGCGTAACCTTCAGACTGAATTTCAGGAGCTATCATGACCGTTTATTCTCTGGCAGGCGTTGCGCCTGATATCGCTGACACCGCTTGGGTTGCGCCGGATGCCAATGTGATTGGCCGTGTGGTGATGGAAGACAAAACAAGCATCTGGTTCGGCTGTACCATCCGTGGCGACAACGAAGAAATTCGCATTGGGGCCGGAAGCAACATTCAAGAGAATGTGGTCTGTCACACCGACCTTGGCTTTCCTTTGCAAATCGGCGCAGGCTGTACCATTGGTCACAAAGTCATGCTTCACGGCTGTACCATTGGTGAAAACAGCCTAATTGGTATGGGCGCAACCATTTTGAACGGGGCCAAGATTGGCAAGAATTGTTTGATTGGGGCAGGGGCCTTGATCACCGAAGGCAAAGAGATTCCCGATGGCAGTTTGGTCATGGGGATGCCGGGCAAAGTCGTGCGTCAGCTCGATGATACCGTGATTGAGAAAAACAAATTGTCCGCTCTGCATTACCAAAAAAACGCGGCGCTCTTTGCCAAGGAGCTGACAGAAGTTTAACTGTCATTTCACCGTTACACTCTTGCGCTAGGGTCATTTTTGGCCCTGAAATGAAGGTCATGGAATGAAATCCACCCTGCAACGTCCCGTCGCGATTCCAACGAGCCAATCCAAGGCCGTGGCCACACCGATCATGCCATCGGTTGTTTATGCCTCGCAAACACCTGATGAGCTGGATTCGCAATATGTTGGTGAGGTTCAGGGCTATACCTATGCCCGCGAAGGTCACCCAAATGCGGATGTTTTGGCCCGTCGCATTGATGCGCTCGAAGGCATGGAAGGCGGTATTATCGTCGGATCAGGCATGGCGGCGGTGAGCGCGGCATTGATGGGATTGTGCGAACAAGGCGATCATGTGATCGGCGGTAGCCAGCTTTATGGCCGGTCCTTGCGAATGCTGGCCGAAGATTTGCCGCGCTACGGGATAGAAACATCGCTTGCCGATACCACAAATGCCAAGGCCGTCGCCGATGCGATCAAGCCCAACACCAAACTTGTCTTGGTCGAAGTGGTTTCGAACCCAACAATCCGTATTGCCGATCTTAACGGTATCGCCGAGGTGTGTGCCGCCAAGGGTGTTCTTCTTGTCGTCGACAACACCTTTACCACACCGGCCGCATTGAAACCGATTGAACATGGGGCCGACATTGTTTTGCATTCGGTCACCAAATTGCTCGCGGGACATGCGGATGTGACTTTGGGCTGGGTTGCGGCCAAAGACCCCGCCTTGATGGAGCGGATGACCATTTATGCGGTGACCCATGGTCTAACAGGGAGCCCCTTTGATTGCTGGCTGGCCGAACGTGGATTGGCAACGTTTGAACTGCGCTATGATCGGGCCCAGCAAACCGCACAAAGATTGGCGGACTTCTTGGCGGTTCAACCCGGTGTCAAAATGGTTGCCTATCCGACCCGTCCCGATCACCCGGAATGCGCCCGTGCCCAAAGCCTTTTGCGTGGCAAAGGGGCCAATATGGTTAGCTTTGAAATCGAAGGCGGTCGCGAAGCGGCCAACGCCTTTACCGCGACCGCAGCCGAGTTGGCCTTTGCGCCGACTTTGGGCGATGTCGGAACAACGATTTCGCACCCCAACTCCTCATCCCATCGTAACATCCCCGAGGCCGAGCGCCTTGAGAATGGCATCACCGAAGGGTTCTTTCGCGTCTCTGTTGGGCTCGAAGACCCGGACGCTTTGATCGCCGTTTTTGATAAGGGCCTAAAGGCAACAAGGACCCGATAATGCAATGTGATGCCGCCCCGTTTGTGTCCGCAGTTCCCTGGCCCGCGCTTCTAATCCGGGCAAACGAACGGATTGAGGCGGCAAATGAACCGGCCCTGAAACTGTTGGGCGCGGGGATTGAGGGGCGGCATTTCATTACGGCGCTGCGTCAGCCGATGTTGATCGAGGCCATCGAAGCCTCGCTCAGGGACGCAAAGCCGCGCAAAAGCGAATACCTCACCAACGACGGCCAACAGGACACCACATACAAGGTGTCGGTCCGCTTTGTGGAATCGACACCCGAACCGGCGGTTTTGGTATGTTTTGAGGATGTCACGGCCTTTGAACAAGCCGGGCAGATGCGCCGGGATTTTGTTGCCAATGTCAGCCATGAGTTGCGCACGCCTTTGACCGCTTTGATCGGGTTTATCGAAACCCTCAAAGGACCGGCCCGTGATGATGCCGGGGCGCGGATGCGGTTCCTTGATATTATGGACGACGAATCCAAACGGATGAACCGACTGGTGGGCGACCTTCTGTCACTTAGTCGGGTTGAAGCCGAAGAGCGGGTACGTCCGACCGAAATCATGTCTCCGGCGGATGTTATTCGAACGACGGCGCATAGTTTGAACGCTTTGGCAAAAGATTCTGGCGTTGAGTTAAAAACCGACCTGCCCGATACAGATGTGTCGATGGTTGGGGACCGGGATCAAATCCGGCAAGTTCTCAATAACTTGGCGGAAAACGCCATCAAGTATTCTGGTGCTGGGTCCGTTGTCACCTTGTCCTTGACGGGTCCGACCTATGAACCGCGCCTGAGGTGTCAAGCGGTGCGCTTGGCCGTTTACGATACGGGTCAGGGGATTGACGTACATCACATCCCACGTTTGACAGAACGGTTTTACCGGGTTGATAGCCACCGTTCGCGCGAGATGGGGGGCACCGGCCTTGGGCTTGCGATTGTGAAGCACATCGTAAATCGCCATCGCGGACGTCTTGAGGTGGTGAGCGAAAAAGGGCGGGGCACCTGTTTCACGGTCATCCTGCCTGTCACATAGAATCCGCCGCACGCCAAATACGGTATGTCGTGGCCATTGGCGTTCCTTGCTCGGTTTTGGACCACCGGTTTCTAAATCGTTGGTGCTAATAAGAGCGGGCTTTCGATTCTTGTTGTCGTCTTTGCTGTCACAAAAGGCGTCACCAAACGGATTTGACCGACATTTGGCGGTCTAATTTGTTGAACCTGCAAACCCGAGAATTTCTTTTAAACTTTTGTTTTACAGTGCCTTACTTCGGTCACCTGACGTCACTCGAGGGTGTTTCATAAAACTGTTACATACCTGTCACAAAAGCATTGCGAGACGTTAATAGTTCAGGCCCCGGAGATCATCACAGGGATGATCGCAGTTAAGTAACTTTTCAGGAGTTCACCATGACCGTGAAACTGACCGCTTCCGTGCTGGCAATCGCCGCCGTTTCTGCTTCTGCCGCTTTTGCTCGTGACAACGTGCAGGTCGCCGGTTCTTCGACCGTTCTTCCTTATGCTTCGATCGTTGCCGAAGCCTTTGGCGAAAACTTCGACTTCCCTACACCTGTTGTTGAATCTGGTGGTTCTTCTGCTGGCCTCAAGCGTTTCTGCGAAGGTGTTGGCGAAAACACCATCGACGTTGCCAACGCGTCGCGCAAAATCAAAGACAAAGAGATCAAAGCCTGTGCCGAAGCCGGTGTGACCGACATCATCGAAGTGCGCATCGGGTATGATGGCATTGTATTTGCCTCGCAAATCGACGGCCCAGCCTACACATCCTTCCAGCCGGTCGACATCTTCAACGGTCTGGCCGCTAAAGTTGTCAAAGACGGCGCTCTGGTTGAAAACACCCACAAGCAGTGGGCCGATTTCAACGCTGACCTGCCAGCCGCCGACATCGCCGCGTTCATCCCCGGCACCAAGCACGGCACACGCGAAGTGTTCGAAGAAAAGGTCCTGGTTGAAGGCTGTAAAGAAGCCGGCGCATTTGACCTCTATATGGCCGAAAACGGTGGCGACAAGAAAGCCGCTGGCAAAGCCTGCTACGAAGTGCGTACTGATGGCGTTTCTGTCGACATCGACGGCGACTACACCGAGACCCTTGCCCGTGTTGACGCCAACCCGAACGGCATCGGCGTATTCGGTCTGGCCTTCTATGAGAACAACACAGACACGTTGAAAGTGGCCACAATGGGCGGCGTTGCACCATCGACCGAGAGCATCTCGACCGGTGAATACCCTGTGTCTCGCCCACTGTTCTTCTACGTCAAGAAAGCCCACATCGGTGTTATTCCTGGCCTGAAAGAATATGCTGAGTTCTTCGTTTCCGAAGAGATTGCTGGCTCCGACGGTCCTTTGTCCGAGTATGGCCTCGTGTCTGACCCAGAGCTGGAAGCCACTCAGGCGGCAGTTGCCGATGAGAAAACCATGATGGAAGGCATGTAAGCCTTACGTTACGGACGGGGCGGCATATTTCGCCGCCCCATTTGTCTTTTAGGACCTTTTCCAAATTCTTCCTAAACCAACCCGCAGGGGGGCAGATGCCTGTTTTCTGGCTTGTTATGATCGTGCTCGGGCTCGCGGCACTCGGCTATGTTTTTGGTCGACAACGCGCGCTTGCAAACGCAGGGGGCGACAGCCGCCACTTGCATTCACTGCCGTCTTATTACGGCTCTAACGTCGCGATCAAAACCGTGGTTCCCGCGCTTTTGCTGTTGGTGATTTGGTTGCTTGTGCAGCCTTTTGTTGTCGACAGTCGCGTAATCGGAATGATCCCAGATAGCGAAATTCGCGAAGGATCAAGCGCAAGCCTTGTTATGGCCGAGGTGCGCCGAACTGCCGATGGATTGGACAACGCCGTCGCTGCGGGCGTGATGTCAGAAGATGACGCGCGAAACGCTCGCGCTGATGTGTCTGATATGACGGCGCGCCTCAAGGACGCGGGCCAGATCGTGACATCGACCATCACGCAGCCCATTCTTTTGGCCGCCCAAGAATACCGCGTCTTAAGAAGTATGAGTGCGCTTTATATGACAATTGCGGTATTGATCATTGCGGCCTCCGGATTGGTTTGGGGAATGCGAGGAACCCAAGCTGATTTCCGCGCCCGCAACGTCGTCGAAAAATCGATCCGCATGTTGCTTGTTGCGGCGGCGTCGATTGCGGTTTTGACCACCGTTGGAATTATCCTGTCGCTGATATTTAATACGGTCGAGTTCTTCCGCCTCTATCCGATCACCGCGTTTTTCTTTGAACCGACTTGGCTGCCAAGCTTTGGTGGCGGGATTGATAGTGATGGCAACCCGCTGTCCAAACTCGGGATTTTGCCCTTGCTTTGGGGCACGTTGTACATCTCGCTGATTGCCTTGCTGGTCGCCGTACCGATTGGGTTGTTTGCGGCGATTTACTTGTCTGAATATGCAGGCTCCAAGGTCCGCTCGATTGCCAAGCCGATGCTCGAAGTTTTGGCCGGCATCCCGACCATTGTGTATGGTCTGTTTGCCTTGCTGACTGTTGGCCCACTTTTGATTGGTGTCTTTGGAGACGAAGGATTGGGCTGGATGCAGGCCGGAACCGCGGTGATGACCGCCGGTTTGGTCATGGGCATCATGTTGATCCCCTTTGTGAGCTCGCTGTCTGATGACATCATCAATGCGGTGCCGCAGGCGATGCGCGATGGGTCCTTTGGGCTTGGCGCAACCAAATCCGAAACCATCAAACAGGTTGTTTTGCCCGCTGCCTTGCCCGGTATCGTGGGGGCGGTTTTGCTAGCGGCCTCGCGGGCCATTGGGGAAACCATGATTGTGGTGCTTGGGGCAGGGGCCGCCGCCCGTCTTAGCCTGAACCCCTTTGAAGCCATGACAACCGTGACCGCAAAAATCGTCAGCCAGCTGACCGGTGACGCGGACTTTGCCTCGCCCGAGGCGCTTGTCGCCTTTGCCCTTGGCATGACCCTATTCATTCTGACGCTCGGATTGAACGTCTTTGCCCTATATATCGTGCGCAAATATCGGGAGCAGTACGACTAATGACCGATGCAAGCCTAAACACGCCCAACACTGGGCACGAGCCGCGCGCCAAGTCATCCTTGATGACAGTGGATGCACGCACCAAACGCCGCAACGCCTCGGAAACACGTTTTCGGATGTATGGCATTGCCGCCGTGGCCGCCGGTGTCTTCTTTCTGGTGGTTTTGCTGGGCGCGATCCTGTCGAACGGGGTTGGGGCATTTCAACAGACCTTTATCTCGGTGGATGTGTACCTTGATCCGGCCAAGCTTGACAAAAAGGGCGGGCGCCAGATTGAAAACATCAAGAAGGTTTCGACCTTTGGCTATACGCCTCTGGTTCAACAGGCCTTGTTTGACAAAGTCGCCGAGCTTGGCGTTGAGACACCGTTGAAAAAGCGCAAGGACATGAAGGCGCTGATTTCGGCCTCGGCCGCAGCGCAGGTCCGTGACTATGTGATCGCGAACCCGATGCAGATCGGTGAAACCGTTACGTTTCGTATTCTCGCCTCATCTCGGGTCGACGGATACCTCAAAGATCGCGTCACCCGCGACTCCGTGGCACGCGACAAAAACATCAAGCCGACGCACCTCGATCTGGTTGACGCTTTGACCAAAGCCGATGTGATCCAAAAACAGTTCAACATCGACTTTATCATCGGTGCAGATGCGTCGGAAAGCCGGGCCGAACAGGCGGGCATGGGCGTGTCGATCCTTGGGTCGTTCTTCATGATGCTGGTTGTGTTGGGATTGTCTTTGCCAATTGGCGTCGCGGCCTCGATCTACCTTGAGGAATTTGCCCCGCAAAACCGCTGGACCGATGTGATCGAAGTCAACATCTCCAATCTGGCGGCGGTTCCCTCGATTGTCTTTGGTATCCTGGGTCTGGCTGTGTTCATCCAGTTCGCGCATCTGCCACAATCGGCCCCGTTGGTGGGTGGTCTTGTTCTGACCCTGATGACCTTGCCGACGATCATCATCTCGACCCGCGCGTCGCTAAAATCAGTCCCGCCAAGCATTCGTGACGCGGCGCTTGGAATTGGGGCTTCAAAGATGCAGGCGGTGTTTCACCATGTGCTGCCGCTGGCGATGCCGGGCATCTTGACCGGCACTATCATTGGCGTGGCTCAGGCCTTGGGCGAAACCGCACCTTTGTTGTTGATCGGGATGGTGGGGTATATTGCCACCAACTACCCAAGCGGCATCGGCTCCGGTTTCCTTGATCCAAACTCGGCCATGCCGGCGCAAATCTATGAATGGGCAAAGCGCGCTGACCCGGCCTACTATGAACGCGCCTGGGGCGGCATCATCATTCTATTGGTGTTCCTTTTGACCATGAACATCATCGCCATCATCCTGCGCCGCCGCTTTGAGCGCCGGTGGTAAGAGGGAGTAAGACACCATGTATGACGTACAAACACACCGCGCAGAGAAAGACCTCATCGTGAACGACATCAAAATCAGCGCAAATAACGTGCAGGTTCATTATGGCGACACCCACGCGATCAAAGATGTGAACGTCGAGATCGAAGACAAATGTGTCACCGCATTTATCGGCCCCTCGGGGTGTGGCAAATCCACCTTCCTGCGCTGTTTGAACCGGATGAATGACACTATTGATATTTGCCGGGTTCAGGGGGAAATTCTCTTGGATGGTGACAATATCTATGACAAGCGTGTCGACCCGGTGCAATTGCGCGCCAAGGTTGGGATGGTGTTCCAGAAACCCAACCCATTCCCCAAGTCGATCTATGATAATATCGCCTATGGGCCGCGCATCCACGGACTTGCCCGCAACAAGGCCGAGCTAGACGAGATCGTCGAAAAATCCCTGCGTCGCGGTGCGATTTGGGATGAGGTCAAAGATCGCCTGCATGCGCCCGGCACCGGCTTGTCCGGTGGTCAGCAACAGCGCCTTTGCATCGCCCGTGCGGTTGCCACAGAACCCGAAGTCTTACTCATGGATGAACCGTGTTCGGCGCTTGACCCGATTGCGACCGCTCAAGTCGAAGAATTGATTGATGAGCTGCGTCAAGAATACTCGGTGGTTATCGTGACCCACTCGATGCAGCAGGCTGCGCGTGTCAGCCAGAAAACAGCCTTCTTCCACCTTGGTAATTTGGTGGAATTTGGCGAAACGGGCAAAATTTTCACAAACCCAGAAGACCCGCGTACCGAGAGCTATATTACAGGACGGATTGGCTGATGAACGATCTAAACAACCACATTGTCAGTGCCTTTGACCGGGAACTGGAAGGTATTCAGGCGCAGATCATGAAGATGGGTGGTTTGGTCGAAGCCTCGATCATGGACGCCGCAGCCTCGCTTGAGACGCGTGATATTGAACTGGCCGAAAAAGTCCGCGCCGGGGATAAAATCATTGATGATCTTGAAGACGTTCTGAACGAAGAAGCGGCGCGGGTGATTGCGCTGCGCTCGCCCACGGCAACGGATTTGCGGGTTGTTTTGTCCGTCATGCGGATGTCGGCGAATCTGGAACGCATTGGGGATCTGTCCAAGAACATCGCCAAACGCACCGGCGTATTGGTGCAAATGCCACCGGTGGGCGACACGCCAGCCTCATTGCGCCGCATGGCGCGTGAGGTTGAGCTGATGCTCAAGGATGCGCTGGATGCCTATATCCAACGTGACGAGGCGCTGGCGCTTGATGTGATTGCCCGTGATGAAGACGTGGACAAGATGCACAACACCATGTTCCGCGAATTCCTAACCTTTATGTTGGAAGATCCAAGCAACATCACCGCCTGTATGCACCTTCACTTTATCGCCAAAAATATCGAACGCATGGGCGACCATGTGACCTCGATCGCCGAACAGGTGGTGTTTTTGGCGACCGGAAGCAAACCGGATGAAGCACGGTTGAAGAAGGACAAGACCTCGACAACACTTGGGCCGCAGCACGCAGGTAACGGAGCCTAACCATGTCCAGCGAGCAACCAACGGTATTGGTGGTCGAAGACGAGGCGGCGCAACGCGAGATTTTAGCCTACAACCTTGAGGCCGAAGGCTTTCGGGTTGTCCGGGCCGAAAATGGCGAAGAGGCGCTGGTGATTGTGGCCGAGGAAAACCCGGACATCATTGTGCTGGATTGGATGATGCCGAATGTGTCGGGTATCGAAGTCTGTCGCCAAATTAAGACACGCCCCGAAACCCGCAATGTACCAATTATCATGCTTTCGGCCCGATCCGAAGAGGTTGATCGGGTGAGGGGGCTTGAAACCGGGGCCGATGACTATGTGGTCAAACCCTATTCCGTGGTCGAATTGATGGCGCGGGTGCGCGCGCAATTGCGCCGTACGCGACCGGCCGCCGTCGGGGTTCAGCTTGATTATCAGGATATTATGCTTGATCCTGAAACCCATCGCGTGACGCGAAGCGGTGCGGCGCTCAAACTTGGCCCAACCGAATTTCGCTTGCTCAGCACCTTTATGGAAAAGCCGGGCAGGGTGTGGTCTCGTGATCAGCTACTTGACCGGGTGTGGGGCCGCGACATCTATGTTGATACCCGCACCGTAGACGTTCATATCGGTCGCTTGCGCAAAGCGTTGTGCCAACACGGCGGCGACGATCCGCTGCGCACGGTCCGTGGTGCCGGCTATGCCCTGGGATAACCCAATGACCAGAGTGTTCGATCACACCACCAATGATCAAAGAAATATAGCGTTTTAGCCCTTTCGCTCTTGCAGGATGTTGCCAGCCGGGGTAAAGCGCGCCCACGAACCCCACAGGCGGGGGCGGGCGTTTGAGGGAGACATCCTCAAAGTCCACCGGTTGAAGGCCACATTGATGCCCTTTGATCCCCCGCTGAGGATATGAAACCGGAAAGGATAAAGACATGGCTCTTCCTGAGTTCACCATGCGTCAGCTGCTTGAAGCGGGCGTTCACTTTGGTCACCAAACCCAGCGCTGGAACCCCCGTATGGGCGAGTTCATCTACGGCTCGCGCAATGGCATCCACATCATGGACCTGACGCAAACTGTTCCCATGCTGGACCAGGCGCTCAAAGCGATCCGCGATTGCGTTGCCAAAGGTGGCCGCGTTCTTTTTGTAGGCACCAAGCGTCAGGCAGCTCAGCCTGTTGCAGATGCTGCTGAAAAATGCGCCCAGTATTACATGAACCACCGTTGGCTCGGCGGCACGCTGACCAACTGGCAGACCGTTTCCAAGTCGATCCAGCGCCTGCGCACCATTGACGAGCTGATGGAAACTGGCGCCGAAGGCCTGACCAAGAAAGAGCGTCTTGGCATGGAACGTGACCAGACCAAACTGCAGGCATCGCTTGGCGGTATCCGCGAAATGGGCGGCGTTCCTGACATGCTGTTCGTCATCGACGTTAAAAAAGAAGCACTGGCCGTTGCCGAAGCCAACAAACTGGGTATTCCAGTTGTTGCGATCGTTGACACCAACTGCTCGCCTGACGGCGTTGACTACATCATCCCAGGTAACGATGACGCGGCCCGCGCTATCGCCCTTTACACAGATCTGGCATCGCGCGCTGCTCTGGACGGTATGACCGGCCAAATGGAAGCCGCAGGCATCGATCTGGGTGCTTTGGAAGAAGCTCCAGCTGAAGAAGCTGTTGCCGAAGAAGCTCCTGCCGAAGCTTAAGCCGCTCGGCTAATGCGCAGGTGTCATCAAGGTGACACTAAACCTGATGAAACAGGGCGCGCATGACCAAAACGGGTGGCGCAGAGCCACCCGCATTGCATTTTCAGAAGAGGAAGCCAAATCATGGCGATCACTGCTGCACAGGTAAAAGAACTGCGCGAAATCACTGCCGCGGGCATGATGGACGCGAAAAAAGCGTTGGTAGCAACCGACGGTGACATGGAAGCCGCCATTGACTGGCTGCGTACCAAAGGTCTGGCGAAAGCCGCCAAAAAATCCGGCCGTACCGCCGCCGAAGGTCTTGTGGCCGTGGCTGTTGACGGTGGCAAAGGTGTTGCTGTTGAAGTGAACTCCGAAACCGACTTCGTTTCCAAGAACGCCGAGTTCCAGGAAATGGTTGGTGGCATTGCTGCCGCAGCTCTGAATGTTGCCGATGTTGACGCGCTGACCGCCGCCGATTTGGGTGGCAAAACAGTTGCCGACACCATCACCGACAAAATCGCCACCATCGGTGAAAACATGTCGGTCCGCCGCATGGCGACCGTCGAAGGCGACGTTGTGACATCCTATATCCACAACGCTGCGACAACTGGCATGGGCCAGATCGGTGTTCTGGTTGCGCTTAAGGGCGGCGACGAAGCGTTCGGCAAGCAGGTTGCCATGCACATCGCAGCGGCCAATCCTCAGTCGCTTTCCGAAGCGGATCTGGACGCGGCTGTTGTTGAAAAAGAACGTCAGGTTCAAATCGACATCGCTCGTGAATCCGGCAAACCTGAGCAGGTTATCGAAAAGATGATCGTTGGCCGCATGAAGAAATTCCTGGCCGAAGTCACTTTGCTGGGCCAGCAGTTCGTCATGAACACTGACCTGACCGTTGAGCAAGCTGCCAAAGAAGCCGGTGCCGAGATCGTTGGCTATGTGCGTATGCAGGTTGGCGAAGGCATCGAGAAAAAAGAAGAAGATTTCGCAGCGGAAGTTGCCAAAGCCGTTCAAGGCTAATCTGTCTTTCATAGACGTAGAAAAGGCTGCTCTTTGAGCGGCCTTTTTTGTTTGGGCCAATACATGACGGTGTTGGGGAAATCGGGACCTCCGCCAGAGACATTGGGGATGAAGGCGGAGGCCCCGAAAGGGTGCTGATTGGCGCTTCGTAAATCGATTAACCAACCCGCGTCAGAAAAGAAGAGCCCGTCAATAGGCGGGGTATTTTTCCTTATGTTCCATGGCCTAAACGGCCACCACTCACGGAACACCACCACGTTCGCAGGTATCTTTCCGCAACGGAAGTCAGGTTTTCCGGACCTTAAGTAAGCTCGGAAATCTGTGCTTCCTGTTTAGGTGCCATTTGGACGAAAAAAAGCGACCTGAGGTGCGGTTGGGGTAGGGGGGTTAGGCGTGGATAATATACATTTGATTGTGGAACGCTGCTTTGGCGACCGCTTGCGCAGTGGTTTCCACATTCAACGTGTCGCGCGCCAATCGCAGATGTTTTTCAATCGTGGCCTGAGTGAGCCCCATGATTTGCGCAATGTCTTGCATTGTTTTGCCATCTCCAACCCATTCCAAGGCCTCACGCTGACGTGGTGTCAGGTTTTGGTTTTGCAACGGAATTGGTAGCGTCATGATTTTGAGGTGCACAAGGTTGTTCATCAATACGATGTCACCACCATGGTCTTCCCACATTTCGTCAAGCTGATCCTGATTGATGTCCGCGCGCGCACAGAGCGATATTGCCCCTTTGGCACGGCTGGAAACGGATTTAAAACTCACGGTGTAGCCAGCATGAACCTTGTGCGTCAGGTTGAAAGCAATGACCTGTTGTACTTTCTCGTCCAATGTCCCGCGCGAAATCTGTTCTGCCATGACACGCCAACTTGCGTGGCCTTCATTTTCCAAGGCCCAACGCACCATAGGTGCATTGCGATACAAGCCACCTTCGACAAACCCTTTGCGGTACTCAGGTGTATGATTGCTGAGAACAACGAAGTCATTGGGATCGCCGAAAGACGTCGGGGTCATGAATTGTGTAAATCCATAAATCAGACGATCGAAACCAAACTCGGCCATTTTTTCACAATGCAGCGCCCAAAGGTCTTCGACATTGTCGACATTGGTAAGCTCGGTCAGATAGACACGCAAATTGGCTTTCATGATCAAGCCTCCAAATCGTTGTTCAAGGCATCCATAGCCAAAATATAGCCCTGAGCACCAAACCCGCATATCAGACCGATAGCCACAGGCGAGATAAATGATGTGTGACGAAAGCTTTCGCGGGCATGTATATTGGACAAGTGAAGCTCCACAACTTTGGCCTCACATCCTTTGATCGCATCCATCAGCGCAATCGACGTGTGGGTGTAGGCACCGGCATTCAAAATAATGCCGTCATGTTTGCCGCGCGCATCCTGAACAAGGTCGACGAGCGCGCCTTCGTGATTGGATTGGGCACAGGTGACAGAGACACCGATTTTCTCGGCATGTGTCCGGCACATGTCTTCGACGTCCGATAAAGTCGTATGGCCATAAATCTCGGGTTGGCGTGTCCCGAGTAAGTTCAGGTTTGGACCGTTAAGTATCAAAAATGAGCGCATAAAACCTCCCAAAGCTTGA
>NZ_JBZXVN010000015.1:0-20693 GCF_058892305.1 Pelagimonas sp. | reverse complement strand
TTTAGAGCGACTGCAAGAAATGACGCGCCTCGCATTTGCGGGGCGTTTTCCTTTTGATGGGACGAAAACGTCTGCTCAGCAGGACTTTGCCGCCATTGATAGTAAAGCTGCAAGAGTCCGCTTTAAAGAATGATAGTATCAGCTGTCAGGGCGGTTGACGCCAATCATTGCCCTCGTCCACCCATGCGTCGAACTGATCGCGCCACTCTTCGATGTCAGATCGTGGCAGTGGATTTCTTGGGTCTTGGCTCAAGGAATAGGCCATACCCTCAATATACCAATGGGGTAGACTGCTGGATCGCACTGCCCCAAACTGTTCAAATTGCCAATGATGAATCAGCTCGTGTCTGAGGACGTAGTTATGCCAGCCTTTATCGTTGATGATAAGGCTATTGAGGCCCCAAATATATAATGCTGCGACTGCTGGGTTTCCAAAACGGGCAAAGCAATCCTCAGAATGACAAAATAGAACACGGGGTGCTTGCTCAATAGGCCCTACATTTCCGGCAATGAAGCTCAAAGCGTCGTTCCGCAACTTGGTTGCTTCATCTATAGTGGCAGGGTCCTCCACACAGATGTCATCCGTCACGCAAGTCAGGCCAAAAGTTTCAGGTGCAACTACGCGCAACGGTTTGTATATAGCACAGGATGCAAGAAGAAGCGTGAAGACAGTCATTGGACAAAAAATCACAAGCTTCTTTTGGATCGTCATATTGCTTTTCCTATTCCTGCGCTTTGAAGCCGACATTAGCTGCACCGCAGAACATTCGCAATTTGGGCTCAATGCAGTCGTTTGACTGAATTTGCCGGAAAGCCGGAAGGGGCAGGGAGATTTGCCTTGTTGGGGCTGTCTTGCATGCATGCTTGCCCTTTCTGAGAACTCGGTGTAAAGCGCCCCATCTGCGCCTGTAAGGGCGTACGAATCGTGGGAGGCGAGGGTTTCGCGAAACTCGGACCAGACCACGCAACAATGACGGGTTTCCCCGTCTGAACCAGCCCGGCGAACGCGATCGCGTGGGTGTTGAAAAGGAGAAAGCCAATGGCCAAGAAGCTAGCTGGCACGATGAAGCTGCAGATTCCTGCAGGCAAAGCCAACCCCTCCCCACCTGTGGGTCCTGCGCTGGGTCAGCGCGGCATCAACATCATGGAATTCTGTAAGGCGTTCAACGCCAAGACACAGGAAATGGAGCCCGGCGCGCCGTGCCCAACCGTGATCACTTATTATCAGGACAAGTCCTTCACCATGGACATCAAGACGCCACCTGCGTCTTACTACCTGAAAAAAGCTGCTGGCCTTAAGCCAGTTGGCAAGCGTAACCGCCCTCGTGGCGCGGAAGCCCCTGGTCGTGAAACCGTGGCATCCGTGACTGTGGCTCAGGTACGTGAAATTGCCGAAGCCAAAATGAAGGACCTGTCGGCGAATGACGTCGAGGCCGCAATGTTGATCATCGTCGGCTCTGCCCGTTCGATGGGCATCGAGGTGAAAGGCTAAGATCATGGCAAAACTCGGAAAACGCACAACCGCAGCCCGTGAAGCATTCGCAGGCAAAGAGAACCTCACAGTTGAAGACGCTGTGTCGCTGATCAAAGCGAACGCCAACGCCAAATTCGACGAGACCATCGAAATCGCAATGGCGCTGGGTGTTGACCCACGTCACGCCGACCAAATGGTTCGCGGTGTTGTTGGTCTGCCTAACGGCACCGGCAAAACCGTTCGCGTTGCTGTTTTCGCACGTGGCCCCAAGGCTGAAGAAGCCCAGGCCGCTGGCGCTGACATCGTTGGCGCAGAAGACCTGATGGAATCCATTCAGGGCGGCACAATCGATTTCGATCGTTGTATCGCGACACCTGACATGATGCCTATCGTTGGTCGTCTTGGTAAGGTTCTTGGCCCACGTAACCTGATGCCAAACCCAAAAGTTGGCACAGTGACCATGGACGTTGCCCAAGCTGTCAAAGACAGCAAAGGTGGTCAGGTTCAGTTCAAAGCTGAAAAAGCTGGTGTGGTTCACGCCGGTGTTGGCAAAGCGTCTTTTGACGAAGGCAAGCTGGTTGAAAACATCCGCGCCTTTATCGGTGCTGTTGCCGCCGCGAAACCATCGGGTTCCAAAGGCACATACATGAAAAAGATCGCTCTGAGCTCGACAATGGGCCCTGGCGTAACAGTTGACGTCAACAACGCCGTCGAAAACTGATCTGATTTCATAAGTGATAACAAGGGCGGGCCTTAATGGTCCGCCTTTTTTTGTGCCTTGCAAGGAAGTATTAGGACAAGCCCTGTAGCGTCAATGCGATCTGTAACCCGGAACTGAGGGTATTATTGCGCTGACTTTTTTTTGTAAACTTTTTGCTATCCTAAGTGTGTTCATTGGCTCAGCCGTTATGGCTTTGGAGGCTCCGGCGGGCCGAGTGATGTTGACCGTAGACGGCAATATTTCAACGACAAACACTGGGGATCAGGCGCTGTTTGATCGCGCCATGCTGGCCAATCTAGGTTGGAAAACCATCGAAACCTATACGTCTTTTACCGAGGGCTTGACCCAATTTTCCGGGCCGAGCATTGCCTCGCTTTTCGAGGTCGTTGGTGCCCAAGGGGCAGAATTCCGGGCCGTCGCAGCCGATGATTACGCAGTGACGATTTCCATAGTAGACGCGAAAAAGCATGGGGCCATTCTTGCGATGGAGCACAATGGCGAACAAATGGGCATTCGAAACAAGGGGCCCATTTGGATTGTCTATCCGCAAAGCGAGGCGGAGGCTGAGGCGCACAAGTACTATGTTCAAATGATTTGGCAATTGGTGCGGATTGAGGTGCTTCCTCGGGCGGACTGATGCTGTATTTCATCCGTGAAAATGCCCGTACAATCAGGGCTTTGGTTGCTGCTTGTGCCGCCTGCGCATTGAGTATTCTATTTGTGTCTCAAGAGATTGGGGCACTACGTGAGCAAGAGAGATTGGTCTTTCGCACCAATGGCTTAATCTGGCGCATGAGCGAAACGATCTTTGAAGTGCAACGTCTTTCTTCGGATTTGGTTGGATATTCAGAAGGGCGTCGGGACAAAGAAGAAGTCGAGATGCGGTTCGATATTCTTTGGGGGCGTTTGGATCTTGTGGCAGGGTCCGAAATTGGCAAGACCGAAGGGCTGGCACCGGTTATTGCCGAATTGCAGGAATTCTTGCGCCGGGAAGAGGATGTTATTTACAAGTCCGAAACCGTGTCGGATGAAGAGGTTTTGCGGCTGCATACCATCCTTGATGAGCATTCAAAAACCGCGCGTCAGGCTTGGGCGGCAACTTTTGCCGTCGAAGATTTGCAGCGACAGTTTGTTGAATTACATAGCGGCGGTGCCGCAGACAAAGCGGCAAGTCTCGCGGGGTACGCTCTTATTGCCCTTTTGATGGCCTATGTGGTTTCCGAAGTCTTTTTGGCCAGCCGCGCCCAAAAACGTATTCAAAAATTGCACCACCTCGCTCATAGCGCAAATGAAGCTAAGTCATTGTTTCTCGCCAACGTTAGCCACGAAATACGCACCCCGCTCAATGGCATTTTGGGCATGGCAAGCGAATTGTCAGAGAGTGAGCTTAACAACGATCAGCGCGAGTGTATCTCCGTTATTGAGCAGT
This sequence comes from Pelagimonas sp., assembly GCF_058892305.1. NCBI lineage: Bacteria > Pseudomonadati > Pseudomonadota > Alphaproteobacteria > Rhodobacterales > Roseobacteraceae > Pelagimonas > Pelagimonas sp. The sequence continues at coordinate 17,069 of NZ_JBZXVN010000015.1, read as the reverse complement.
CAGGTGAGCTTTTGCTTGGAACAATCAATGATGTGTTGGACCTGTCCAAAGTTGAGGCGGGTCGATTAGAGTTGGAGAGGGTTGCGTTTGATTTGCATCTTGTTTTGAAAACAGCCCATGATCTCCATGCAAGTCGTGCTCGAGAGAAGGGACTGCAATTCAGGCTGGAGATCAATGATTTTGTACCGCGACGTGTCATCGGGGATCAGCGACGCCTCCAGCAAATCCTGCATAATTTAGTCGCGAACGCCATCAAGTTTACAGCGAGTGGCTGTGTCACAATTGATGCATTAATTGATGCCGGGATGGGGGACGTTCTCGTGCGTGTTAGTGACACAGGCCCAGGAATTGCCTCCGACGCATTGGAAAAGATTTTCGATCCGTTTGTGCAGGCCGACGCGAGCGTGACCCGTAAATACGGTGGAACGGGGCTTGGCCTCGCGATATCGAACCAGATCGCGGAGGCCATGGGGGGGGATTTGACAGTCGAAAGCGCCCCAAATGAGGGGGCCATTTTTGAAGTTCGTCTCCCGCTTCAACACGTTGACACCAAAACCGAAAGCCGTAGGAAATCCGACCAAACGGAAGCCAAAGCGTTGCGGGGGCGTCCTATTCTAATTGTGGATGACAATGCGACCAACCGTTTGATCCTTGAACGCTTTTTGGTTCCGGCAGATTGCATTGTTTGCGCTGCCAGCAGCGGTGAAGAGGCGGTGACCTTAGCGAAGAGCAAAGAGTTTTTCGCAATTTTGATGGATATTCAGATGCCGGGCATAGGTGGAGTCGAAGCAGTACGTCGCATTCGAGCGGCGGAAGAGGGGCATGACAAGGCTCCAGTTACCATTTTTGCTGTTACCGCAAACGTTCTGACCCATCAAGTTGCCGAGTACATTGCCGCTGGGGTGGATGGGGTTTTGCCAAAGCCTCTGTCCAAACAGCAACTCATTAAGGAACTCGCGGCAATTGCCGGAACAAACAAGCGAGTTTGACAAATGACGGCCAAGTTCGGACTTGGCAAGTTGCAGCAAAAAGGCTATCGCAAGCGCTCAGGGTGTTTCGATGATTCGAAGCCCCTACTTTCGTCCGAGACGGTGGGCGGATGCAATCGCATCCATAACTCCTGCCTGAGACGGGAAGAGACATCTTTCGGGCACTTCATGTGCCGGCTTTGATGCGACGACCCGCCATTGGACACGTCGCCTGGGGAAACCTGGGCAAAAGTGAGCCGGAGGGGTCGCCCCCTCCATCAATTGGAGTAAAACTGTGGATAGAGCACAAAAAGAGAAGTTGGTCGAAGAGCTCGGCCAAATCTTTGACAGCTCTGGCGTCGTAGTGGTTTCCCGCTACGAGGGTCTGACAGTTGCTGACATGCAGAGCCTGCGCGGGATTGCCCGTGAAGCGGAAGCTTCGGTTCGTGTCGCCAAAAACAGGCTCGCCAAAATTGCCGTAAAAGACACTCAGTGCGAGAGCATTGCTGAGTTTCTGGAAGGCATGACCGTTCTGACCTATTCCGAAGACCCTGTGGCGGCCGCCAAAGTGGTTGAGGACTTCGCCAAGACGAACCAAAAGTTCGAAATCCTTGGCGGTGCAATGGGCGGATCGGCTCTTGACCGGGCTGGTGTTGAGGCCGTGTCGAAAATGCCGTCGCGTGATGAGCTTATTGCTTCGATCGTTGGCTGTATCGGCGCACCTGCAAGCAACATTGCCGGCGCAATTGGCGCACCTGCTTCTGACATCGCATCCATTCTCTCGACTATCGAAGAGAAAGCGGAAGCGGCGTAAGCAACTTTACGATCCCCGTAGGGCTAACCCCCTGACGTTGGAACACAAACTGAAAACGGAAAGAGTCTCAAAATGGCTGATCTGAAAGCACTTGCCGAAAGCATCGTGGGTCTGACCCTGCTCGAAGCACAAGAACTGAAAACCATCCTCAAAGACGAGTATGGCATCGAGCCCGCAGCTGGCGGCGCCGTTGTCATGGCTGGTCCTGCAGACGCCGGTGGCGCAGCTGCAGAAGAGAAAACTGAATTTGACGTGATCCTGAAGGCCGCTGGTGCCAAAAAGATCAACGTCATCAAAGAGGTCCGCGGCATCACCGGTCTGGGCCTGAAAGAAGCTAAAGAACTGGTTGAAGCCGGTGGCAAAGCTGTCAAAGAAGGCGTTTCCAAGGACGAAGCCGAGGAAATCAAGAAGAAGCTCGAAGAAGCTGGCGCTGAAGTCGAAGTTAAGTAATTCGGTTTTCGAACTGATTTGCGACAAGCGCTCCCATCCGGGGGCGCTTGTTTTTGTTTAAGGAGGGGGCTTCTCGTTGGTGCATCGGATCAATGGTAGACAAGCGATCTTTGCGCCCGATGTCTAAAAGTGCTTTTCCATGTCCGGGCCGGTTTCGACGTCGCCTTGACGAAACGCCCCAAAAATGCGATCTTGTCTCTCTAGGATAATTGTATCGCGGCTCCCTTGGGGGTTGCATTCTTTCCGTTCACCGAATATTCGGAAATCTCCTGCGGGTTCGAGCGATTCGAAGCCGCTTTTTCTCTTTGGTTGAAATGGGGTGCGCGAGATTTCCAATCAATACCTGTCTGTCTGAGAAAAAGCGACACGACAACAGGAGTTTAGCCAGAAAATATGGATGACCCCGACTTGGCAAGCGCCCTTTGACAATTGTCAGTGGACGCTTTCCAAGGCAGGGATCCAACGGTCGAGTGGCCTCCGGTGGGACGGGGGCCGAGAATGGATCGGATTTTTGCCGTCACTGACGGTGACGTGTCGTAGCCCGACGATGCGTTGCTCGACGAGATTATCGAAAGGTGACATCTGTCATGGCGCAAAGCTTCCTTGGCCAGAAACGTCTTCGCCGTTATTACGGCAAAATCCGCGAAGTACTGGAAATGCCGAACCTTATCGAGGTTCAGAAATCCAGCTACGAGCTTTTCTTGAAATCAGGCGACCAGCCAACACCCTCGGACGGTGAAGGCATCAAAGGCGTTTTCCAGTCGGTTTTCCCGATCAAGGATTTCAATGAAACCGCCGTTCTGGAATTCGTAAACTACGATCTGGAAAAGCCAAAATACGACGTCGAAGAGTGCATGCAGCGCGATATGACCTACAGCGCGCCGCTGAAGGTCACCTTGCGCTTGATCGTCTTTGATGTGGATGAAGATACCGGTGCGAAATCGGTTAAGGACATCAAAGAACAAGACGTCTTCATGGGCGATATGCCCCTGATGACGCCCAACGGCACATTTGTGGTTAATGGCACCGAGCGCGTGATCGTTTCCCAGATGCACCGGTCGCCTGGTGTGTTCTTTGACCACGACAAAGGTAAAACGCACAGCTCGGGCAAGTTGCTGTTCGCCTGCCGGATTATTCCATATCGCGGCTCCTGGCTCGACTTTGAATTCGACGCCAAAGACATCGTCTTTGCGCGGATCGACCGTCGTCGGAAACTGCCTGTCACCACCTTGCTTTACGCCCTTGGCCTCGACCAAGAAGCGATCATGGACGCCTATTACGATACGGTGAGCTATGAGTTGAAGAAGGCTGGCGGTTGGTCCACCAAATTCTTCCCAAATCGTGTCCGTGGTACCCGCCCGGCCTATGATCTGGTGGATGCCGACAGCGGTGAAGTGATTGCCGAAGCCGGGAAAAAGGTCACCCCTCGTGCGGTCAAGAAACTGATCGACGAAGGCAAGGTTCAAAACCTGTTGGTTCCTTTTGACCAGATCGTCGGCAAGTTCGTTTCCGAAGACATCATCAACGAAGAAACCGGTGCGATCTATGTCGAAGCCGGTGATGAGCTGACATGGGAAGTCGACAAAGACGGCGACGTCACCGGTGGGACGCTGAAGGAACTGGTTGACGCGGGCGTCACCGAAATTCCTGTGCTGGACATCGACAACGTCACCGTTGGGCCATACATGCGCAACACCATGGCGATGGATAAAAACATGGGCCGCGACACCGCGCTCATGGATATCTACCGCGTGATGCGTCCGGGTGAGCCACCCACCGTCGAAGCCGCGTCGGCCCTGTTCGACACGCTATTCTTTGATAGCGAGCGCTATGACCTGTCCGCCGTTGGGCGCGTGAAAATGAACATGCGTCTGGCTTTGGACAAAGAGGACACCCAGCGCACGCTTGATCGCGAAGACATCGTTCAATGTATCAAAGCACTGGTTGATCTGCGTGATGGTCGTGGCGACATCGACGACATTGACCACCTTGGTAACCGTCGTGTGCGTTCCGTTGGCGAGCTGATGGAAAACCAATACCGCGTTGGCCTGCTCCGCATGGAGCGTGCGATCAAAGAACGTATGTCATCTGTCGAAATCGATACGGTGATGCCGCAGGATTTGATCAACGCGAAACCGGCTGCTGCTGCGGTACGTGAATTCTTCGGCTCTTCGCAGCTGTCGCAGTTTATGGACCAAACCAACCCGCTCTCCGAAGTGACGCACAAGCGTCGCCTTTCGGCGCTTGGCCCAGGTGGTTTGACCCGTGAACGTGCCGGCTTTGAGGTTCGCGACGTTCACCCAACGCACTACGGTCGTATGTGTCCGATTGAAACGCCGGAAGGGCCAAACATTGGTCTGATCAACTCGCTGGCGACCTTTGCCCGCGTGAACAAATACGGCTTTATCGAAACACCTTATCGCGTCGTAAAAGAGGGCACCGTCACCGACGAAGTCCACTACATGTCAGCGACCGAGGAAATGCGCCACACCGTGGCTCAGGCGAACGCCAACCTCGACGAAGACATGAAGTTCAAGAACGAGCTGGTCTCGACCCGTAAATCTGGTGACTACACATTGTCGCCCAGTGACGCGGTTGACCTGATCGACGTAAGCCCAAAGCAGTTGGTATCGGTTGCGGCCTCGCTCATTCCGTTCCTCGAAAACGACGATGCGAACAGGGCCTTGATGGGCTCGAACATGCAACGTCAGGCGGTTCCGACGCTGCGCTCCGAAGCGCCGCTTGTTGGTACCGGCATCGAAGAAGTTGTGGCGCGCGACTCTGGCGCGGCGGTCATGGCGCATCGCGCCGGGATCATTGACCAGGTTGATGCCCAGCGTATCGTTATCCGTGCAACCGAAGACCTTGAGCTTGGTGATGCGGGCGTTGACATCTACCGGATGCGCAAGTTCCAGCGGTCGAACCAAAACACCTGTATCAACCAGCGTCCGTTGGTGAAGGTGGGCGATACTGTCCGTAAGGGCGAAGTTATCGCCGACGGTCCATCGACAGATATGGGCGAACTGGCCCTTGGTAAAAACGTGATCGTCGCGTTTATGCCTTGGAACGGCTACAACTACGAAGACTCGATCCTGATTTCCGAACGCATCGCCAAGGATGACGTGTTCACATCGGTCCATATCGAAGAATTCGAAGTGGCGGCCCGTGACACCAAGCTTGGCCCAGAAGAGATCACCCGCGACATTCCAAACGTCGGTGAAGAAGCGCTGCGCAACCTCGACGAGGCTGGCATCGTTTACATCGGTGCGGATGTTGAGCCGGGCGATATCTTGGTCGGTAAAATCACCCCCAAGGGCGAAAGCCCAATGACGCCAGAAGAAAAACTGCTGCGCGCCATCTTTGGTGAAAAGGCATCGGACGTGCGCGATACATCGCTGCGTGTGAAGCCCGGTGATTATGGGACTATCGTAGAGGTACGCGTCTTTAACCGCCACGGTGTGGAAAAAGACGAACGTGCGTTGCAGATTGAGCGTGAAGAGATCGAACGTCTGGCGCGTGACCGTGACGACGAACTCGCGATCCTTGACCGTAACATCTATGCCCGTCTCAAGGGGATGATCTTTGGAAAAGTGGCCGTCAAAGGCCCCAAAGGTGTGCGCCCGAATTCGGAAATCAACGACGAGTTGCTTGACACTCTGACCCGTGGTCAGTGGTGGCAGCTTGCCCTTGGTGAAGAAGACGATGCCAAGCATGTCGAAGCCCTGCACGAACAGTACGAAGTTCAGAAGCGTGCGCTTGATGCCCGTTTCGAAGACAAAGTCGAGAAAGTGCGCCGCGGCGACGATCTGCCTCCGGGTGTGATGAAGATGGTCAAAGTCTTTATCGCTGTGAAGCGCAAGCTTCAGCCGGGTGATAAAATGGCGGGTCGCCACGGGAACAAAGGTGTGGTTTCGCGCGTCGTTCCAATGGAAGACATGCCGTTCCTCGCCGATGGTACTCCGGTTGATTTCTGTCTGAACCCATTGGGCGTTCCATCGCGGATGAACGTTGGTCAGATCCTTGAAACTCACATGGGTTGGGCCGCGCGTATGCTCGGCATCAAGGTCGACGAAGCGCTGCAAGAATATCGCCGTAGCGGTGACATGACCCCAGTTCGCGAAGCTCTGCGCATCGCCTATGGCGATGAAGTCTACGAAGAGGGCTTCAATACCATGGACGAAGGTGAGCTTCTTGAAGCGGCTGGCAACGTGTCCAACGGTGTTCCAATCGCGACACCCGTCTTTGACGGTGCGAAGGAAGCGGACGTGAACGACGCGCTGCTGCGTGCTGGTTTCTCGGAAAGCGGTCAGTCGAAATTGTTCGACGGTCGTACCGGTGAAGAGTTCGCCCGTGAAGTGACCGTGGGTGTTAAATACCTGCTGAAACTTCACCACCTTGTGGACGACAAAATCCACGCGCGTTCGACCGGACCATACTCGCTTGTTACTCAGCAGCCGCTGGGTGGTAAGGCGCAGTTCGGTGGCCAGCGTTTCGGGGAAATGGAAGTCTGGGCTCTCGAAGCTTATGGTGCCGCCTATACCCTGCAAGAAATGCTGACCGTCAAATCGGATGACGTGGCAGGCCGGACCAAGGTCTATGAAAGCATCGTGAAAGGTGAGGACAACTTCGAAGCTGGTGTACCAGAATCGTTCAACGTTCTCGTCAAAGAGGTCCGCGGCTTGGGCCTCAACATGGAACTCCTGGATACAGAGGAAGATGAGTGAGCCAATCGGTAGGGTGGGGTTTAACCCCACCTTACATCTCCCTCCTCTCCCTTTGACCGAATTTAAGGATCACTAGATGAACCAGGAACTGACCAACAACCCGTTCAACCCGGTTGCCCCGATCAAGACCTTTGATGAGATCAAAGTGTCGCTCGCTTCGCCCGAGCGTATCTTGTCGTGGTCTTTCGGTGAGATCAAAAAGCCCGAAACCATCAACTACCGGACGTTCAAGCCTGAGCGTGACGGTCTTTTCTGCGCCCGTATCTTTGGCCCGATCAAAGACTACGAATGCCTGTGTGGCAAATACAAGCGTATGAAATATCGCGGCGTTGTCTGCGAAAAATGCGGTGTGGAAGTCACGCTGCAAAAAGTCCGTCGTGAACGTATGGGCCACATCGAGCTTGCGGCTCCTTGCGCGCATATCTGGTTCCTCAAGTCGCTGCCATCGCGCATCGGCCTGATGCTAGACATGACCCTGCGTGATCTGGAACGCGTGCTGTATTTCGAAAACTATGTGGTTATCGAACCCGGCCTGACCGATCTGCAATACGGCCAGATGATGAGCGAAGAGGAATACCTCGACGCGCAAGACGCCTATGGCATGGACGCTTTCACCGCCAATATCGGTGCCGAAGCCATCCGTGAAATGCTGGCCAACATTGATCTGGAAAACGAAGCTGAGCAGCTGCGCGCCGACCTCAAAGAGGCCACCGGTGAGCTGAAGCCAAAGAAGATCATCAAGCGCCTGAAAGTTGTCGAATCCTTCCTGGAATCTGGCAACCGTCCAGAATGGATGATCATGACCGTTGTGCCTGTGATCCCACCAGAGCTGCGCCCGCTGGTGCCGCTGGATGGTGGCCGCTTTGCGACATCCGATCTCAACGATCTGTATCGCCGCGTGATCAACCGGAACAACCGTCTAAAGCGTCTGATCGAACTGCGCGCCCCTGACATCATCGTTCGTAACGAAAAGCGGATGTTGCAGGAATCTGTTGACGCTCTGTTTGACAACGGTCGTCGTGGCCGCGTTATCACCGGTGCCAACAAGCGTCCGTTGAAATCGCTGTCTGATATGCTCAAGGGTAAGCAGGGTCGCTTCCGTCAAAACCTTTTGGGGAAACGCGTCGACTTCTCCGGTCGTTCGGTGATTGTGACCGGTCCTGAGCTGAAGCTGCATCAATGTGGTTTGCCGAAAAAGATGGCCTTGGAACTGTTCAAGCCGTTCATCTATTCGCGCCTAGAAGCCAAAGGTCTGTCTTCCACCGTGAAGCAAGCCAAGAAGCTGGTTGAAAAAGAGCGTCCCGAAGTTTGGGATATCCTCGATGAGGTGATCCGCGAACACCCTGTCATGCTGAACCGTGCACCGACGTTGCACCGTTTGGGCATTCAGGCGTTCGAACCCACGCTGATCGAAGGTAAAGCCATTCAGCTTCACCCGCTGGTCTGTTCGGCGTTCAACGCGGACTTTGACGGCGACCAAATGGCGGTCCACGTTCCTCTGAGCCTTGAGGCCCAGCTGGAAGCGCGTGTTCTGATGATGTCGACGAACAACGTTCTGTCGCCTGCAAACGGCGCACCGATCATCGTTCCATCGCAGGATATGATCTTGGGTCTGTACTATGTCACCATCATGCGTGAAGGCATGAAGGGCGAAGACATGGTCTTCTCGTCACTCGAAGAGGTCGAACACGCCCTCAACGCTGGTGAAGTTCATCTGCATGCCAAGGTTCAGGTCCGTCTCAAGCAGATCGACGAAGAAGGTAACGAAGTGTACAACCGCTTCGAAACCACGCCGGGCCGTGCCCGTCTTGGTGCCTTGCTGCCTCTGAATGCCAAAGCGCCTTTCTCGCTGGTCAACGACCTTCTGCGTAAGAAAGACGTGCAGCGCGTGATTGACACCGTTTATCGGTATTGCGGTCAAAAAGAGTCGGTTATCTTCTGTGACCAGATCATGACCATGGGCTTCCGCGAGGCGTTCAAGGCCGGTATTTCCTTCGGTAAATCCGACATGGTTATCCCTGATAACAAGTGGGATATCGTTGGCGACACCCGCGATCAGGTGAAAGATTTCGAACAACAGTACATGGACGGCCTGATCACTCAGGGCGAAAAGTACAACAAAGTTGTCGATGCCTGGTCGAAGTGTAACGACAAAGTCACCGAAGCGATGATGTCGACCATTTCGGCAGAACAGCGTGACGAAGATGGCTCCGTCAAAGAACCGAACTCGGTTTACATGATGGCCCACTCTGGTGCGCGTGGCTCGGTTACTCAGATGAAACAGCTGGGCGGGATGCGCGGTTTGATGGCCAAGCCGAACGGCGACATCATCGAAACACCGATCATCTCGAACTTTAAAGAAGGTCTGACCGTTCTGGAGTACTTCAACTCCACCCACGGTGCCCGTAAGGGTCTTTCGGATACCGCTTTGAAAACAGCGAACTCGGGTTATCTGACCCGTCGTCTGGTTGACGTTGCGCAGGATTGTATTGTGCGTCTCGAAGACTGTGGCACAGATCGCGCCATCACCGCCGAAGCGGCAGTGAATGACGGTGAAGTTGTTGCAACCTTGGGCGAGCGTGTTCTGGGTCGTGTTGCGGCCGAGGACATCTGTCACCCGGTAACTGGCGACGTGATCGCCAAGGACGAGTCGTTGATCGACGAGCGCACTGCCGATGCAATTGAAGACGCTGGTGTTCTGACCGCGCGTATTCGCTCGCCTCTGACCTGTGAAGCCGAAGAAGGCGTGTGTTCGCAGTGTTATGGTCGTGACCTTGCACGCGGTACCCGCGTGAACCTTGGCGAAGCCGTTGGTATCATCGCGGCGCAGTCGATTGGTGAACCCGGTACACAGCTGACCATGCGGACATTCCACATGGGCGGCGTTGCCTCTGGGTCGTCGCGGTCCTTCCTCGAAGCCTCGCAAAACGGTAAAATTGCCTTTGCAAACTCTGGCGTGATCACCAACGCCGCCGGTGAGCAAATCGTCATGAACCGGAACATGCAGGTTCTGATCCTGAACGATCAGGGCGAGGAAATCGCATCGCACAAAATGGGCTACGGCTCCAAGCTCTTCGTCAAAGATGGTCAGGACATCGCGCGCGGCGACAAAATGTTCGAATGGGATCCCTATACCCTGCCGATCATCGCCGAAAAGGATGCGGTTGCGAAACATGTTGACCTTGTGAACGGCCTCGCCGTGCGTGAGGAAACCGATGACGCAACAGGCATGACCCAGAAGATCGTGGTCGACTGGCGCGCTGCCCCCAAAGGCAACGAGCTTAAGCCTGAAATCATCCTGATGGATAAAGACGGGGAGCCGGTTCGTAACGATGCGGGCAATCCGATCACCTATCCGATGTCGGTTGATGCGGTTCTGTCTGTCGAAGATGGTCAAGAGGTCAAAGCCGGTGACGTTGTTGCGCGTATTCCGCGTGAAGGTGCCAAGACCAAGGACATTACAGGTGGTCTGCCACGTGTTGCGGAATTGTTCGAAGCCCGTCGTCCAAAAGATCACGCGATCATCGCCGAAATCGATGGTTATGTGCGCTTTGGTAAGGACTATAAGAACAAGCGCCGCATCGCGATTGAGCCGCAAGACGAGACCATGGAAACCCGTGAGTACATGATCCCCAAGGGCAAGCACATTCCTGTACTGGAAGGTGACTTCATCCAAAAGGGCGAATACCTCATGGATGGTAACCCAGCACCGCATGACATCCTCGCCATTATGGGGATTGAGGCGCTGGCGAACTACATGATCGACGAAGTTCAGGACGTTTACCGTCTGCAGGGTGTTAAGATCAACGATAAGCATATCGAAGTGATCGTGCGCCAGATGTTGCAGAAATGGGAAATCCAGGACAGCGGTGACACAACCTTGCTTAAGGGCGAGCATGTGGACAAAGCCGAGTTTGATGCTGCCAACGAAAAGGCATTGTCGAAATCCGGTCGTCCGGCACAGGGTGAGCCGATCCTTCTGGGGATCACCAAGGCGTCCTTGCAGACGCGTTCGTTCATCTCGGCGGCATCGTTCCAGGAAACCACCCGTGTTCTTACCGAGGCTTCGGTCCAAGGTAAGAAAGACAAACTGGTTGGTCTCAAGGAAAACGTTATCGTTGGTCGCTTGATCCCTGCTGGAACCGGTGGGGCCACTCAGGATGTGCGCCGCGTGGCCTCGTCGCGTGACAACGTTGTGATCGAAGCGCGTCGTGAAGAAGCCGAAGCCGCAGCAGCTCTGGCTGCGCCGGAAATGATGGATGACGTGGTTGGGGGCGACGAATTCGACACTCTGGTTGTCGATACGCCGGAAAGCCGCGATTAAAACCTCGCGATAGAATTTGAAAAGGGCCCCGGTTTTCGGGGCCCTTTTTGTTGGTGGGTTAGTCTTGCATCAAGAATTGACCATGCGGATTGTCGAGCACCATTTTCCAGTGCCCGTCGGGTTGTTTGCGAAACACCGCGACGGATAGGCCGGTTTGTTCGACCGCGGTTCCATCCGGAGCGGTTGCGGTCATCGTCCAAGGGGACAGGTGCAACCCGATATCATTGGCCACAAAAACCTCGTGCCCGGAATAGGTGAAAGTGGGTTTCATCCCGGCGGCCATGGTGAACATCTGATGCAGCTGATCGGCATCATTGATGGGCTTTTGCGGTTCGAACATCACGGCGGCACCTGGTTCGTAGCTCTGCATGACAGTGTCGATATCTCCGCCCATAAAGGCGTTGGTCATGGTTGTAACGGCGGTGTGGATGGCGGTTTGATCGTCGGACATTTTGGTTTCTCCTGCAAATGAAGGGGTCATGGGCGCGCTCAGGACAAGCGCGACCAGCCATGCGGCGGCATGTTTCATGGTGTTTTCCTTTTGGAGTGGGTGATGGGGCCGGTCTGGCTAGGTTTGCCCTAGCTGTCTTGGCCCACGATCCTTTCCAGCAAAGCTGCAAAGTCTTTTTGCGCCCGGAGGGACCCGGTGGCGCGTTGTAGTTTCGCCGATCTCAGCCGTGCTTCGGCTTTGGCCGCCTGCGCGCGGACCGTGTCATAAGTTGGCGCATCCTCGAATACCGACGAAGGGGTGTGCCCGATACGGTCCATGACTTGGGCGGCGGGGAGGCGTTTTTGACAGGAACAGGCGGCGCGTTGATTGGACAGGCCACAGGATTGGGCCGTAAATTCCGTGACCTTTTGTCGGGCGCGAGACAGGCGTTTGCGAAACAGATCTTTGGAAATGTCGAGGATCAGAGCGGCTTCGTTCTGATCCAACTCGAACACATCCCCGAGCAGATAGGCAATACGGTGAGACCGATCGAGGCAGAGCAACATCGCCATGGTGCAGTTGATCCGCAATTCGTTGAGCATGATGTGATCTTCGGGTGCCTGTTGGCTTTCATCCACAAGCCCGGCCTCAAGATCGGCGGCAAACACGTCAAAGCTCAACATAGCTTCGGCTTGAGTTTGTTTCACGCGGTTCAAAAGGTGATTGGTGGCGACGCGGTACACCCATGTGCGAAATCCAGACTCGCCGCGAAAGGTCGAGAGTTTGGTTATAAGCCGGATCAGGATGTCTTGGGTCGCATCTTCGGCAAGGGCCGGATCGGCAAGCATCCGAAGCGCGAGGCGATGAACCTGATCCTGAACGGCGCGCATCAGGTTTTCAAGCGCGGCGGCGTCACCGGATTGGGCGCGTTGCGCCAGCGTTGTCAGGTTTTCGTCGGTCATATCAGGCTCCGTTTCATGCGGTACTGATAGTTAGACAGGCGGCAGCGGGAAGGTGTGACAAGATTTTTGAAAAAATCTTGGGCCGGTCATCAAGATTATCCGCCAAACACCGTTTTGACGTGGGTTGTGTCGATGCCAAAGAGAGATTTGAAAAGCGCCTCGTCCTCGGCCTCAAGCGGAGGCAAGACCACGGGTTTGACGTGTTTCTTTTGGCGTGAATCGTTGTGATCATTGTGCCCGCGCACATACATGACTTCATCCGTAAAGGTGACGGTTGGCATGAATTGGTTGATCTTTTGATGGCCGAAATTCATCACGGTTTGACGCACGCCCGGTTTAACCGCCACGGCCTGTGCCAGCCCCCAATAAGGGTGAACAATCGGTTCACCGCAAATCCCATTGGCATCCGGTCGGGCGACAAACCCCCGGTTCCAATCAAACCCTACCAAACGATGTTGGTCTAGCAAGGGCGCGCAATCCGTCGCGGCCTTTTTCAGGCGCTCAACAAAATGGATCGACACGGCATCATCGTCATCGTGGCGAAATTGCAGACAGGGTTCATCCATCACCCGCAAGCTATTGATGACCTCTTGGCAGACTTTGCGATGCGGACCGGGCGCGCGTGGGATGACAACGGCTTGGGGAAAGTCTTCGACAAGGATCATTAGCCGTTCAAGGTAGTTAACCGGCATGGCGTCACCCACAAGAATGGCAAAGATGAAATCCGGGTCGGTTTGAGCCTTGAGACCGGGGAGGCAAATGGTTTCGAAATGGCGAAACCGCTCTTCGATACGATCGGGTTGATAGAGGTAATCAATGCGGTCCTGAAGGGTTTCATGTTCGACCTGAAACCCACCCTCGGCGGGATAAGAAAACCGACAAAACCCGATGACTTGCCCGATACCTTGCATGAGCGATCCCTTACGTGCAAAACCTCAAAACATGCATGGCATTGCCCACGGCCAGAGGCAAGCGGGCATGGTGACGGCGGGGGCTGTTGACAAGTTTTGCGACTCCCCCTATACGCGCGGCTAATCCGCATGGGAGTCCTATGCGTTTTTCAGAATTGAAGTGGTCAAGATCCAGGCAAATTACCCGCCCGATCCTCTGAGAACCCACCGCATCGTTTACCTCGGAACGGGAACGACGCGGTTTTTGTCTGTTGTGGCAACACAATGGTTTTCTGATCCCGGCAGGGGGCCGCAAGGTTTCAGGCCAACCGACTGAGCCGCGAGGGGCCTAGCCCGTCGCACCACAAAAGTGAAAGCACGGGGAATATAACCGAATGCCCACGATTCAACAGCTGATCCGCAAGCCGCGTCAGCCTAAAATCAAACGCTCGAAGTCTCAGCACCTTGAGCAGTGCCCGCAGAAGCGCGGCGTATGCACACGCGTCTACACAACCACGCCTAAAAAGCCGAACTCGGCGATGCGTAAGGTTGCCAAGGTGCGTCTGACCAATGGCTACGAAGTCATCTCCTACATCCCCGGTGAAAGCCACAACCTTCAGGAGCACTCTGTGGTTCTGATCCGTGGCGGTCGTGTAAAAGACCTTCCCGGTGTGCGTTACCACATCCTGCGCGGTGTTCTGGATACTCAGGGCGTTAAAGACCGTAAGCAGCGTCGTTCGAAATATGGCGCCAAGCGTCCTAAGTAAGAAGAGGATACCAATATGTCCCGTCGTCACGCTGCCGAGAAGCGCGAAGTCCTGCCCGACGCCAAATTTGGCGATCGCGTTCTGACTAAATTCATGAACAACCTGATGATTGATGGTAAAAAATCAGTCGCAGAGAAAATTGTTTATAACGCGCTTGATCGCGTTGAAACCAAAGTTAAGCGCGCCCCAGTGGAACTGTTCCACGAAGCGCTCGACAACATCAAACCATCGGTCGAAGTTCGTTCGCGCCGTGTGGGTGGTGCGACTTACCAGGTTCCTGTCGAAGTTCGTCCAGAACGTCGCGAAGCCCTGGCAATTCGCTGGTTGATCACAGCCAGCCGTTCGCGCAACGAAAACACCATGGAAGAACGCCTCGCCGGTGAACTGCTGGACGCTGTACAGTCCCGCGGTGCTGCTGTTAAGAAGCGCGAAGACACCCATAAGATGGCCGACGCTAACAAAGCGTTCAGCCATTACCGCTGGTAATATTGGCTTAGGACCAAAACAATGGCACGCGAATATACGCTCGAACATTACCGAAATTTCGGTATCATGGCGCACATCGATGCGGGTAAAACAACCTGCTCGGAACGCATCCTGTATTACACTGGTAAGTCCCACAACATTGGTGAGGTGCACGATGGTGCAGCCACCATGGACTGGATGGAGCAGGAGCAGGAACGCGGCATCACCATCACCTCGGCTGCGACCACCACATTCTGGGAACGCACCGAAGATGGCAAAACTGCCGACACACCCAAGCACCGCTTGAACATCATCGACACCCCCGGCCACGTTGACTTCACCATTGAAGTTGAACGTTCGCTGGCGGTTCTCGATGGTGCTGTTTGTGTTCTTGACGCCAACGCCGGTGTTGAGCCCCAGACAGAGACCGTTTGGCGTCAGGCTGACCGTTACTCGGTTCCACGGATTGTGTTCGTCAACAAGATGGACAAAATCGGCGCGGACTTCTTCAACTGTGTGAACATGATTGAAGAGCGCACCGGTGCAACCGCGGTTCCCGTTGGTATTCCAATTGGCGCAGAGACCGAGCTGGAAGGCTTGGTTGATCTGGTGACCATGCAGGAATGGGTCTACATCGGTGAAGACCTTGGCGCATCTTGGGAAAAGCGTGAAATCCGCGACGAACTCAAGGACATGGCCGACGAATGGCGTGGCAAAATGATCGAAGCTGCTGTTGAGCAGGACGATGATGCCATGGAAGCCTACCTCGAAGGCGAAGAGCCCGACGTTGCAACCCTGCGTAAATTGCTGCGCAAAGGTACTCTGGCCATGGACTTCGTTCCTGTGCTGGGTGGCTCTGCGTTCAAAAACAAAGGTGTTCAGCCTCTGCTTAACGCTGTAATCGACTATCTGCCCAGCCCGCTGGACGTTGTTGACTACATGGGCTTTAAGCCAGGCGACGAAGAAGAAGTACGTGACATCGCCCGCCGCGCGGACGACGACATGGCTTTCTCTGGCCTTGCGTTCAAAATCATGAACGACCCCTTTGTTGGCTCGCTGACATTCGTACGTATCTACTCGGGCACCCTCTCAAAGGGTGAATCGATGCTCAACTCCACCAAGGAGAAAAAAGAGCGTGTGGGTCGTATGATGATGATGCACTCCAACAACCGTGAAGAGATCGAAGAGGCATTCGCCGGCGATATCATCGCGCTTGGTGGTCTGAAAGACACAACCACAGGTGACACGCTTTGTGACGCCAAAGAGCCGGTTGTTCTGGAAACCATGACCTTCCCCGATCCGGTTATCGAGATCGCGGTTGAGCCCAAAACCAAGGGCGACCAAGAGAAAATGTCCCAGGGTCTGGCCCGTTTGGCCGCAGAAGATCCTTCCTTCCGTGTTGAGACTGATCTGGAATCCGGTCAGACCATCATGAAGGGCATGGGCGAACTTCACTTGGACATCCTGGTTGATCGCCTCAAGCGTGAATTCAAGGTTGAAGCCAACATCGGTGCCCCTCAGGTTGCCTACCGTGAGACCATTGGTCACGAAGTTGAGCACTCTTACACCCACAAGAAACAGTCGGGTGGTTCGGGTCAGTTCGGCGAAGTGAAAATGATTATCACTCCGACGGAGCCTGGCGAAGGGTACTCCTTCGAATCCAAGATCGTTGGTGGTGCCATTCCTAAGGAATACATCCCCGGTGTTGAAAAGGGTGTGAAATCGGTTATGGACAGCGGCCCTCTGGCTGGCTTCCCTGTGATCGACTTCAAAGTGGCCCTGATCGACGGTAAGTTCCACGATGTTGACTCCAGCGTCCTTGCATTCGAAATCGCAGCACGTATGTGCATGCGTGAAGGTATGCGCAAAGCTGGTGCGAAACTGTTGGAACCTATGATGAAAGTCGAAGTTGTTACTCCGGAAGAATATACCGGCGGTATCATCGGCGATCTGACATCGCGTCGCGGTCAGGTAAACGGTCAGGAGCCACGCGGTAACGCTGTTGCAATCGACGCGTTTGTTCCGCTGGCCAACATGTTTGGTTACATCAACACGCTGCGCTCTATGTCTTCGGGTCGTGCGAACTTCACCATGCAGTTCGATCACTACAACCCGGTTCCGCAGAACATCTCTGACGAGATCCAAGCGCAATACGCATAAGAACGGGTGGCGGGGTGAACCCCGCCCTACCCACCACTGTAGGGAGAAGTTTTGCTTCTCCACCTGATTTGAAAAAGGAGCCCACCCATGGGTAAGGAAAAGTTTGAACGCGGCA